>JAIRTI010000277.1 GCA_031255035.1 Desulfovibrio sp. | reverse complement strand
ATAGTGGTGCCCATGTTGATACGTGTAGCCGGAACCCAAACTGAGGGGGTCCGGGGGAAAAAATTACCCCCGGCGGGGTCCGGGGCAGCGCGCCCCGGCCGCCGGAGGCATTGCCTTTCGCGGTTGGCGAATGAAGGGCCATCACATCACTTCCCGCACCATAATAAAAGGAGTCCCCATGCCCCGGACCGAGCTGCAAGTTGAACTGCTGGCCCATACGCCGGATGCTTTGTCTTTGATATACGCGGCTTTTCGCCAATGCTACCATGCCGGGTTTGTGGGGGAGATGTGGCCGCGTCTGTTGTCCGGCGAGATTGGCGCGGACAAGCAGGCCGCCTTTGTGGAGCGGGTTATGGCTTCCGGGCATGTGAGCCCCATTGAGCACGTCAGCTTTACCTTTGCCGTGCGGGGCGTTTCGCGGGCCTTGTCCCACCAGTTGGTGCGCCACCGTCTGGCCTCGTATTCCCAACAGAGCCAGCGTTATGTCGACGGAAGCGGCTTTGACTACATCTTGCCGCCTTCCATCGCCAAAAGGCCGGAGGCCAGAGCCCGGTTTGAACGCTGTATCGCCGAGATTGGCGAGGCCTACCGGGAGATAAAAACGATTCTTGAGGAAACCGGGCACGGCAAGGCCAGGGAGGACGCGCGTTTTCTGCTGCCTCAGGCGGCGGAGACCCGTGTGGTGTTCACCATGAACTGCCGCTCGCTGATCAACTTTTTTGAGCAGCGCTGTTGCCTGCGGGCGCAATGGGAGATACGGGCCATGGCCGACGCCATGTTGGGCTTGTGCCGCAAAGTCTTGCCGGTTGTGTTCGCTGTTGCCGGCGCCCGATGCGAACGGCTGGGCTTTTGCCCTGAAGGGGAACGGTTTACCTGTGGAAGATATCCTTTGCCTGAACATTCAATGATGATTATAAAGAAACAATAATATTAGTATGATAATCTTTAAAGCCAGGATAAACAGACTTTTTTTTATTTGGTGATTTTTACCAATCTTGTCTTGAAGATCGAGCAATTTTAAGATTTATTGTGAAATCAGCAGAAAAATTGATTATGGAATGTTAGTTTATAATTTGTTCATTGTTGGCTCTTCGCGGATTTTGCTGCGATCATCTTGTCAAGCAAGGCTTTAACTGAAGGACGACCCGGAGCCATTTTTTATTTATTATAATATATTTTATATAGTTATAATCAAATAGCATTGTGGAGACAAATTACTGTTGACATCCAGACGGGCAGGAAATGACCCTTGTTTGTCCGGCGCGCTTCTCATAAAAACATCGGCATGCTAACAAAATGGACAGAAATTCAGTCAATTCTGGAAAAAAGCCTTGGTTCCGGTCCGGTTAAGGTCTGGATTGCTCCTCTTCGCCCTTGCATGGAGGCGGGTGAGCTGATTTTTCTTGCTCCCTCCGAATTCACGGCCGCGCACATACGCGACTGCCTGTTTCAGCAGCTCAGGGCCGCCGTGCACAGGGTCTTTAACGCCGAAATAGCCATGCGCGTCGAATACCGTCCCCCCCATTCCCCCCGTCCAACGGACGGCGCAAACGGCGCGACCCAAAACGCAAACGGCACGACGCCCACGCCGACCTGGCACGAAGAGCCCGAAACCGCGCCCGGACTTGCGCTGCCCCCGGCCGCTTCCGCAGAACAGGCCGGCGTCCTTGCGGCAGGCCGCAAGCCGGCCTGTCCGCCTTCGCCACGGCCTTTGCCCGCTTTGCATCTGCCGCTGCCCGGCCCTGAAGCCTCTTTGCTCACCGAGCCCAGCCCCGGCCCGGTGGACGCGTCGCACATCTGGCGCTTTTCCTTTGACGATTTTATCGTGGGCGCCTGCAACGAATTGGCGCACGCGGCGGCGCGCAGCATCTGCCATGACGGCCGCCATGCCGACGCGCTCTTTCTCTGCTCGGCGCCGGGGCTTGGCAAAACCCACCTGATGCACGCCGTGGGCCGGGCGCTCTGCGCCTCATGCAACCTGCGCAAGCCCAAAGTGGAGTATCTGACCGCCGAAGAGTTTACTTCACGCTTTTACGGGTCGCTCAAAAGCCAGGAAATCGATCGCTTCAAGGCCCGCTACCGTAACGCGGATATTTTGCTGCTTGAAGACGTCCATTTTCTCCAGGGAAAGGAAAAAACCCAGGCGGAACTGTTGGCTACCGTTAAAGCCCTTCGCGAAAAGGGTAGTAAAATAGTGTATACAAGCTCCTTCGCCCCCAAGGATTTGAAACTTATGGACGAGCAGCTTCAGTCGCGTTTGAGCGCCGGCCTGCTCTCCTTCATCGAACGCCCGGACGAGGAGACCCGCCGGCGCATATTGCGCAGCAAGGCAACCGCGCAGCAGGCGCTTCTGCCCGAAGAGGTCGAAGACATCCTGGCAAGGCATATCCATGCCGACGTGCGCCAGATTGAAAGCTGCCTCCAGACCCTGGTGCTTAAGGCGCAACTGCTCAATACCCGCATCACGCCGCAAATGGCCTGGGAGGTGCTGGTCCAGTACGCGGCCCACACGCCTGTCCTGGATATGGACGCCATTATCGGCGCCGTGTGCAAAGCCTTCAATCTGACGCAGCAGCAACTGTTTTCAGCGGTGCGCAAGCAGGAATACGTCCGCGCCCGCAACACCGCCTTTTATCTGGCCCGCAAACACACGGATCTTTCCTTTGAAAGCATCGGACGCCGCTTCAACCGCAGGCACTCCACTGTGCTCAAGGGCATTACCAGTCTGGAGCGCGAAATCAGCGTCCAAAGCCCGGAAGGCCGCCAGATAGCCAATATCCTGACCATGATAGAGCGTCACGGCAATATTCTGTCCGTTCAGTGACCAGCAATTCCTTAATTTTGATGAAGCCAATTTGATCGCATGTGGGCTCTGCCCCGGACCCCCTCAGTTTGGGTTCTGACTGCGCACAGCAACAGGGCGGCACTTCAGTCACCCAATCGCCGGGTCCAGAGCCGGCAAGGTCCTGGCTGGTGTGGGCGGAGCCCACATGCGATCAAATTGGCTTCGACAAAAGATACAATGCCTCCGGCGGGGCGATTTACCGGCGGCCTGAGAGTCCGAAGCGTATGGCGTCTCGATTGTTGGCTTCGGCGTCGATGCTTTGGTCGATATCCGTGTAATACAGCGCTCCCGGCGTGATGCCGGTTTTGTCCACGGCTTCGGCATACCGGCGAAACGGCGCGATGTATTGCGCCGGCAGGGGGGCGAGAACCTGGACGATGAACCAGAAAACGGCCAGACCGACGATCAGGCGCAGCATTCTGCGCCTCAGGCCGGGCTCTTTCGTTTCCTCGGGAAGCTTTTGGGCGTTGTTGTGAAGGTTCATGGGACTTTCCAAGAGCAAACGCCGCGCTTTATGCGCGGCGTTTGCCGGTTGAAGGGGCCGCCGGAGGCGTCAAATCGGTGTTTCCTTATATCTTTGCCGTGATTTCCGGGAAGACCTTGTAGAACATGACCCAGGCCATGAGGAAGGTCAGTAACAGGTTGAAGCTCTGGCCGCACACATACAGGATGACCGGCTTGCCTCCCTTGAAGTAATGCGCCAACTCGCGGAAGTTGGTGCCGAGGCCGATGGAGGTGAAGGCCAGGGCGAAGCACCAGGAGCGCAGCGGCGAAGACATGCCGCGCACCAGGCCGTCGCTTACCAGCGGGTTGGAAATATCGCCCAGGCCGCCGCTGATCAGCGAAGCGACGATGGAGGCGGTAAGGAAGCCGAGCACGAACTTGGGAAAGCGGTTCCAGATTTCTATAAGGCCGGTCTGGCCTCTGCTGATGGGGCCGACCTGGCCTCTGTTGATGCCTTGCTCTTCGGGTTCGACTTTGGTGGTCCAGTAAACGGCCACGCCAAAGGCGGTGACGCCGATGAGCACGTTCTGGATCATCTTGATGGTGGCGGCCACGTACATGGCTTTTTCACCGATGAAGGCGCCGGCGGCGGCCACCGCGCCGGTGGCGTCAACCGTGCCGCCGATCCAGGCGCCGCCGAGAACCTCGGGCATGCCCACGGCCTTGATAAAGGCCGGCATGGCGATCATCATGATCGCCGTAAACACCAGAGAAAGGCCGATGGCGAGGGTCAGTTCCTCTTTTTTGGCCCGGCAGGCCGCGGCCGTGGCAATGGCCGCCGAGGTTCCGCACACGCTCATGTCGGCGGAAATGGTGATGTTCAACGTCTTGGAGGGCATCTTCAGAATCTTCTGCCCGAAGATGAAGGTGCAGATAAGCACGGTGGGGGTGACCACCCAGGCCACAAAGATGCCGGGAATGCCGATGGCCACGATTTTATCAAAGAGAACTTCGGCGCCAAGCAGCACCAGGCCGGTTTTGATATAGTATTCGGTCTGAAGGGCCGGCTTGATCCACTTCGGCGTACCCACGGTGTTGGCTATGAACATGCCGATGATGATGGCCCAGGCTTCGGAGCCCACGCCGTAATATCTCATGGTGCTCTGCGAGCCCATCATAAAGGCCAGCACGGCCACCACAAAAACGCCGACAAAGCCGACGGCGAATTTGACGATGTTCTGCCCCATAGCCGCCATGCCGACGCCGAAAAGCAGCATGCCGCTGACCATGACCGTCAGAAGGGAGGGAAAAAGGTTCAAGGCTTTTTTATCGGTTTTGGGGGCCTTGCCGTTATCGGTTATGGCCTGACGCCATGCGGCGATTTTGGCTTCGGCGGCCGCGTTGAGCGCATCGTCGTTGAAGCCGGCGGCTACGGCCTCAGCCTGGGCCGCTTTTGCTTCGGCAAAAACGCCGTCAAGAGTCGCCTTGGCGGCGTCCGCTTTCGGTTTTGCCGCGGCGTTGGCGGCGTCGGCCGCTTCTTTGGGAACATAGAAAGAATCAAGAGGGTTGTTTTTCCAGCCGGCCGGGCGGGCCAGCAGCCAGGAGACGGTTTTGGCCGCGTCCGTGCCCCGTGAATTGATTTTCTTTTTGGCGTCCTGAGCTTTGTAGTACTCAATGGTCCGGAAAGGGGCTTTTTCGGACTCAGCCTTCATGACGGCATTCTGCGCGGCAACCTTGTCGGCGATATCCGCCGGGGCATTGGCGACGAAAAGGACATAGGCGGCAATCAAAAGGATAAACCCGAGCCAAATGGCCCAATAGTCTTCCTTTTTCCATAAGTCTGACCATTTTGCTCTGCCATCGTCAACGACGACATCCGTATTAGTTGGGCTCATAAGTAATCCTCCTCTTCATTTCATGTCGTAAACTCATATGTATGTCAATGTGTTCACGCAAAAACCTCCTCTGTTTTTCGCGGACTTGCCGGATACATTCTCCCGGCCCAATCGCCAACGGTGAAAGGCAATGCCTCCGGCGGCCGGGGCGCTGCCCCGGACCCCGCCGGGGGAAATGATGTCCCCCGGACCCCCTCAGTTTGGGTTCCGGCTGCGCGTATCGACAAGGCACAACGATCAGCCACCCATTCGCCGGGTCCAGGGCCGGCAAGGTCCTGGCGGGTGTGGGCGGAGCCCACATGCGATCAAATTGGCTTCGACAAATTAGAATTGCGGTTCCGGCTCCACGCCGACTTGAAATATTCGCGCTTATGCGTTATTTTTTT
>JAIRTI010000262.1 GCA_031255035.1 Desulfovibrio sp. | reverse complement strand
TCTGGACAATTTTCTGGACAAGGGCCTGGAGCGGGCGTTTCAGACCCACAAAGCCAACGTGGAGCGGGAAATTGCGGAACTGGCGACGGTTCAGACCGCTTTGGGGCAAGATTTCCAGCAAAAGGACGAGCTGGTCCTGACGCGGGACAATCACGCGGCGGTTATGCGCGAGTTGAAGCGGATGCAGGATGAACCGGGTTATGTGTCCGCCTGGGAGCCGAAAACGGCTCTGGATACGGAAGCGACAACACAGGCATGGGCGGAATCGCCAAAAATGCGGTGAAATTCAGCTCCAAGACGCTTGTGGCAATCATTTTACCATATTACAATATACGCAACATAATCACGAACCGGGAGAGGTCATGGCAAGAAAGAACGTCCAGGTACAAGGAACGGAAATTGTCGTTCTTACACATGGTCAGGATGAGTATATCTCCCTGACGGATATGGCGCGATATAAAAATGCCGAGGCCACGGGATTGGTAATCTCGCATTGGATGAGCACTCGCTATACAGTTGAATTCATGGGGATTTGGGAAAAATTCAATAACCCGAATTTTAATGTTACGGAATTCAGTAACATTAGAAACGAGAGCGGCGGCAACGGGTTTGTTTTGAGTTCCAAGCAGTGGATAGAAAAAACAAACGCCACGGGCATTATCGCAAAGCCCGGCAGATACGGCGGCACCTTCGCGCATCGGGACATCGCCTTTGAGTTTGCCACATGGCTCAGCCCGGAATTCAAATTCTATCTGATCAAGGAATTCCAGCGACTGAAAGAGGATGAACATCAGCGCCTGTCGCTGGAATGGAACCTTCAGCGCACCCTCTCGAAAATCAACTACCGCATTCATACGGACGCCATCAGGGAACGCATTATCCCCCAAGAGGTTACCAAAGCTCAGGCTTCAGCGATTTACGCCTCGGAGGCTGATTTGCTGAATGTGGCGTTGTTCGGCATGACAGCGGTTGAATGGCGCGGGCGGAACCCGGACAAGCCGGGAAATATCCGCGACCATGCGACTTTGGAACAACTGGTGGTGCTGTCTAATATGGAAAGCATAAATGCCTTGCTGATCCGGCAGGGAATATCGCAAAGTCAACGTCTGCTGCAACTTAACGGCGTGGCCATTACACAAATGAAATCACTTGTGGACAGCGCATTGGCCCAGCGGCTGAAGTAAGCCACGCCGGAAAAATTGAAAAAGACGACGATAAAACCGGTGACGGTGAGAAAACGGCAGCGAGGCAAAAAAGATCATTTTCGAAGGAACAGTAGCCGGTTGTCTCGCTCGGTTCAGGCAATCCCGGCGTTGCGTCCGGACAGCCATCTCTCGCGCCTTTCCCTTGCCGCTTCCAGAGATACGGCCACGCAGGAGAAGGGCGTCCCGTCGCCATGCCGATAGTCGTACTGGCAGCGTTCAGGGCCGGCTTCAGCAAAATGAGACTTGCCGCAAAAAAGAATTGACATATGCCAAAATGCGGATAGATAATATCAAGAAAAGTTGATTCAATAAATAAAAAACGCGCCGCGCAACCGCCCTGTGCGGTCCGGGGAGAGGCGCCGCCAGTATTTCGCCATGCCCGATACAGAAGAAATCACGCCCAAAGGCCTGGCCTACTTCAAAGCCCTGGCCGACGCCACGCGGTTGCGCCTCCTGGCCGTGCTCAGCCGCCATGAACTGAACGTCAACGAACTGGTGCTGATCCTGGAAATGGGGCAGTCGCGCATTTCCAGACATCTCAAAATCCTGTCGTCCTCGGGGCTTCTGACCTGGCGGCGCGAGGGGCTGTGGGTCTTCTACAGCACGGCCCAGAGCGGCCGGGCCCGCACTTTTATCGACGCCGTCCGCCCTTTTATGGACGGCGACCCGGCTTTGAAAACCGACCTGGACATGGCCGCGGGCATGATTGAGGAGCGGGTGCACAAGACCAGACAGTTTTTCAACGCCATTGCCGAGGATTGGGACAAACTCTCGCGCGAAGTCCTGGGCGCTTTCGACCTGGCCGAAGCCGTGGCCCGGTATATGCCGCCCTGCGCGGTGGCCGCGGATCTCGGCTGCGGCACAGGCAACGTGCTCAGCGCCATGCTTGCCAAGGCCGGTACGGTCATCGGCGTTGACGGCTCACCGCGCATGCTCGAACTGGCTCGGCGGCGCTTCAGCAAGGAGACCGACCGCGTTTCCATGCGCATAGGCGATTTGTCGCACCTGCCCCTGGCCGACGGCGAGGCCGAATTCGTCTCCCTCAACATGGTGCTTCATCATATTCCCCAGCCTGTCGCCGTGCTGGAGGAAATCCGCCGGGTGCTCTCGCCTTCGGGCCGTCTGGTCCTCACGGACTTCAACCGCCATGAATATGAGAGCATGCGCCACGAATACGGCGACCACTGGCTCGGTTTCGACCGGGAATCCCTGCACGGCTTTCTTGAACGCGCCGGTTTCCGCGTTCAGGAAAGCCGCGTCGCCCCTGTTGAACGCGGACTTTCCCTGCATATCATTGTCGCGGACAACAACGGCAAAGGCGGCGGCTGAAGCTCCCGCCCAAGCCGTCATCGCCATTCACCATTTACTGAACGCGGCAGTCCCGAAAGAGGCCGTCGCGGCCATCACCCCGGAGAATCCCATGCCCCAGAACGCCGTACAGCCCCTTGACCTTTCCCTGGACTACAAAGTGGCCGACATCTCCCTGGCCGAATTCGGCCGCAAGGAAATGCAGCTTGCCGAACGCGAAATGCCCGGCCTTATGGAACTCATCAGCAAATACGGCGCCCAAAAGCCGTTCAAAGGCTTGAAAATCGCCGGGTCGCTCCATATGACCATCCAGACGGCCATGCTGATCAAGACCCTGCACGCCCTTGGCGCGGACATCCGCTGGGCTTCGTGCAACATTTTCTCAACGCAGGATCACGCGGCCGCCGCCATCGCCGAATCGGGCATGGCCAAGGTCTTCGCCTGGAAAGGCGAGACCCTGGAAGAATACTGGTGGTGCACCGAAATGGCCCTGACCTGGCCCGACGGCGCCGGCCCGGACCTTATCGTTGACGACGGCGGCGACGCCACCCTGCTCATCCACAAAGGCGTCGAGGTCGAAAAGAACCCGGAGTTGCTGAAGCGGGCCGTCGACAATAAAGAGGCGTCCATAATCATGGACCGTCTGGGCCAGAGCCTGGCCGCCTCGAAAGACCGCTGGACCAAGGTCGCCGCCGCCATCAAGGGCGTCTCCGAGGAAACCACCACCGGCGTCCACCGCCTGTACCAGATGCAGAAAGAGGGCACGCTGCTGTTCCCGGCCATTAACGTCAACGACGCGGTCACCAAGTCCAAGTTCGACAACCTGTACGGCTGCCGCGAATCCCTGGCCGACGGCCTCAAGCGCGCCACGGACATCATGGTGGCCGGCAAGGTCGTTCTGGTCTGCGGCTACGGCGACGTGGGCAAGGGCTGCGCCCAGAGCATGCGCGGCTTCGGCGCCAGGGTGCTGGTGACGGAAATCGACCCCATATGCGCCCTGCAGGCCGCCATGGAAGGCTTTGAGGTGACCACGGTTGAAGACGCCCTGCCCATAGCCGACATCTACGTGACGGCCACGGGCAACTACAAGGTGATCTCGGGCAAGCACATGCTCGGCATGAAAGACGAGGCCATTGTCTGCAACATCGGCCACTTTGACAATGAAATCGACATGCACTGGCTTGAAAGCGCCGAAGGGTGCGCGCGCGCCAACATCAAGCCCCAGGTTGACAAATGGCTTCTGCCGTCCGGCCGCTCCATCATCGTCCTGGCCGAAGGCCGGCTCATGAACCTCGGCTGCGCCACGGGCCACCCGAGCTTCGTCATGTCCAACAGCTTCACCAACCAGGTGCTGGCCCAGCTTGAACTGGCAGCCAACAAAGACCTCAAGGCCCAGGTATACACCCTGCCCAAACACCTTGACGAGGAAGTGGCCCGCCTGCACCTGGCCCGTCTCGGCGTGAAACTTACCACCTTGAGCGAGGAACAGGCGCGCTATATCGGGGTCAGCGTCAACGGCCCCTACAAGCCGAATCATTACCGCTATTAGACCGTACCCTCCGCGACGGCCGACGCGGCATCGGCCGTGCCGCCATATAAAAACCCCGCCGGACGGACAAAGCGGAAAAGCCCCTGCGGGGCCGGCCCTTTGAAAATCCGGAGGGGTCTTTCTATAGCGATTGACGCCTGAAACAGTTCGCTTACGGCGGGCAAAGCCCGCCTTTACCCGCGTGGGGAAATGCGCTACCGTGGCCTCGGGAATACGGGCGATTCGCCGGGTTCCGCGCCCGCCGCGGCAATCATTCAGGAAGAACAAACGGGTGCTTTCATGTCAACGCATATCGACGCGGACGGCAACGTCATGATGGTGGACGTTTCGGGCAAGGCCGTCACCGAGCGCGCGGCCCTGGCCGAAGGGCGCATCGGCATGAGCGCGGACTCGCTCCGGGCCGTCAGGGAACACGCCTTCGCCAAAGGGGATGTGCTGACCGTGGCTCAGTTGGCCGGCATCATGGCCAGCAAACGCGCTGCGGATCTCATTCCTCTGTGCCACCCGTTGCCCCTTGCCAACTGCAAGGTCGAACTGACCGTTGAGGACAGCGGCATCCACGCTCTGTGCACCGTGAAAAGCACGGGCCGCACCGGCGTTGAGATGGAGGCGCTGTGCGGCGTATCAATCGCCCTGCTCACCATCTACGACATGTGCAAATCAAAGGACAAAGGCATGGAAATTTCCGGCATCCGCCTCTTGCGAAAATCGGGTGGCAAAAGCGGCGACTATAAGCGTCCTGAAATTTCAGGCGTCTGAGGAGAAAGCCGCATGCCCGAACTCGTCGACAGCCACGGGCGGATCATCGACTACATCCGCCTTTCCCTGACGGATCGGTGCAATTTCCGTTGCGTCTACTGTATGCCGCCGGAGGGCGAAAAGCGCATCCCCCATGACGAGATACTGAGTTATGAAGAACTGCTCCGGCTCTCGCGCATCCTGGCCTCCATGGGGGTCAGCCGCTACAAAATCACCGGAGGAGAACCGCTCTGCCGCAAAGACGCCGTCGAATTCATCCGCGACCTGAAAAATCTGCCCGGCGTCAAACAGGTGACGCTGACCACCAACGGCGTGCTCCTTGGCCCCTCGGTGGAGCGCCTGGCCGCCATCGGCCTTGACGGCCTGAACGTCAGTCTGGATACCCTTTCCCAGGGGCATTACGGCGCCATCACCCGCAGCAAAAGCCCCCTGGCCGAGGTACTGCCGGTCATGGCCAAGGCCAGGGCCCTTGGCATCCTGGTCAAAATCAACGTCGTGCCGCTCAGGGGCTATAACGAAGACGACCTGCCCGAACTCGCCGCCTTCGCCCTGAAGCACGGCTACCACATCCGCTTTATCGAACTGATGCCCGTGGGCCTTGGCGCGGAGCACGAAGGCGTGCCTCAGGATGAGGTCCGGGCCATGATCGAAAACAGCTTCGGCGCGCTCAGCCCGCTTGACCGCGTCATCGGCAACGGCCCGGCCGAGCATTTCAGCGTTGACGGCCACAAGGGGAGCGTGGGCTTTATTTCCGCCCTGAGCAAAAAATTCTGCCGCCAATGCAACCGCATCCGTCTGACTTCGTCGGGCTATTTGAAAAGCTGCCTGCACCACAATATCGGCATCGAACTCAAGGGCCTTCTCAGAAGCGGCGCTTCGGACAAGGACATTGAGGAAGCCGTCATGAGCGCGGTGCGTAAAAAGCCCCTGGCCCACGACTTAAGCCGAAGCCGGGGGGAAAAGGGAAAAGCCGCCTTTCTCATGAACAGCGTCGGCGGCTGACCGGCCCGTTGTCCGCAACGCCCCATTTCACCAGGAGAACGCGCAATGCCCAACATTATCGCCATCTGCACCAGTAAAAAAAAAGGGACGGCCAAAAAAGCCGTCAAAGAAGCGCGCTTTATTGAGGAACACGGCATCGAGAACGACGCCCACGCCGGCCCCTGGCGCCGCCAGGTGAGCCTGCTTTCCCTTGAAAAGATCGAAGACTTTAAATCACGCGGCGCTATTGTCGTCTTCGGCTGTTTCGGCGAAAATCTGGTCGTGGACGGCCTCGATTTTGCCAGACTCCCCGTGGGCACGCGTTTTTCCTCGGGCGAGGTGCTGCTTGAAATGACGCAGATCGGCAAGGAATGCCACGACAAATGCCGGATTTACCACGCCATGGGCGAATGCATCATGCCGACCCAGGGCGTGTTCGCCAGGGTGCTGAAGGGCGGCGTGCTGCGCGAAGGCGACGCCGTGACCGTTATTCCGGTGGAAGCCTGAGCATGTACCGCGCGGCCATTCTCACCATCAGCGACAAAGGCCACGCCGGAGAGCGCGAGGACAGAAGCGGCGAAGCCATCCGTGAAATTCTGCTGACCAAAGGGTATACCGTGGCCCATTACGCCATTTTGCCCGACGAACGCGAACGCATCGCCGCCGAACTTGCCCGGCTGGCGGACCAGGACGTGGCGGAACTCATCCTGACCACCGGCGGCACCGGTTTTTCCCCGCGCGACGTCACGCCGGAAGCCACCACGGCCGTCTGCGAACGGCTTTGTCCGGGCATACCGGAAGCCATGCGGGCCATGAGCATGGAAAAGACGCGGCGGGCCATGCTCTCCAGGGCCGTGGCCGGCCTGCGGGGGGGGAGCCTGCTCATCAACCTGCCCGGAAGCCCCAAAGCCGTGCGCGAATGCCTGGAGTGCGTGATTGACGAGGTCGCCCACGGTCTGGACATCCTCCGGGGAAACGCCGCCGAATGCGGCTCGGGACAGGCGCGGATACAATCCTGAGCGGACGCGGGAAGGCGGAAACGGACCGGTGGAAAAAATTTTCCGCCAGGGCCTGAGCCCCTTGCCGAAAGTCGCGCGGCGGTATAGACAGGTAGGGCATGGGGCTTTCCGGCGATATGGGTTGCCGCCTCCGGTGTTTTTGGCGGCTGCGGCCGTCCCCCGGCTCCGGATGAGTCTTTTTCCGGCGCCATCACCTTGCGTATGATTCAACAGGTACGGCATGAAGCAGCTCTGGTGCCCCTGGCGCATCGATTACATACTCGGCCCAAAGCCTGACGCCTGCGTTTTTTGTCTGCCCGATTCACGAGTTGATGACGAAAAGCGGTACGTGTTGCACCGGGGCAAAGAAGCCTTCGTTGTTATGAACATCTTCCCGTACGCCAACGGGCATCTTCTGATAACGCCTTACAGGCACGTCATGAACATCTGCGATTTGACCGAAAGCGAAGCTTTTGAAATAATGCGCCTTCTGCAACGCTGCACGGCTATCGTGCAAAAAGCCTTTTCGCCTCAGGGAGTAAACATCGGGCTCAACATAGGCGAGGCCGCCGGGGCCGGCATCCGCGAGCATATGCACTTTCATCTCGTGCCGCGCTGGAACGGAGATTCCTCGTTCATGGCCGTGCTGGACGAAGTGCGCGTTATGCCGGAACATTTGCGCAGCACCTATGACAAACTAAAACCCCTATTCGCCGAGCTTGAACAAACGGGAGGAGTTTCATGCGCTTCATAAAAGTTTTACTGTTGCTGGTGCTTTTTATTGGCGGCCTGCTCTTCTTCGTGCAGAACAGCGCGGAACTTGGCTTCGTGCAGCAGGCTGGCGAAGGCGGCAAAACGCTTACCCTGCAATTCGACCTGTATTTCCACAACCTTCAGTGGAAAAGCCCGGCGGTCCCCCTGTACGTGGTGATTCTGAC
The DNA here is from genome assembly GCA_031255035.1 of Desulfovibrio sp. Taxonomy (GTDB): domain Bacteria; phylum Desulfobacterota; class Desulfovibrionia; order Desulfovibrionales; family Desulfovibrionaceae; genus Frigididesulfovibrio. The sequence goes on along the minus strand of JAIRTI010000262.1, from coordinate 2,941 downwards.
CTCTTTCGGCGTCGGCATGCTTTTTGCCACGCTGCTGTTGTTCATCGATCGCATCCGCCTCGGCTGTTCCCTCATGGGCGCCAGACGGGCCAACCGCTCTCTTGAAAAAGAAGTGGAGCGTCTGCGCGTTCAGACGGCCCCGAAGAAAACCGAACTTCCGGCCGACGCCGCCGCGCAATAGGGCCGCGCAAAGACGCCAAACCCGGCGCGGCCCGGACGAGAGCGGCGCGGCGTTCAGACTTTGGCGTCACAGCAAACCGAGGGGCCGGGCGTTCCTCGCGTTTTTCGGACCCTGATCATCCGGGGCAAAGGACGCTATGTCTTTTTTCAGATGGCTTGCGGGCTTTTTCGCTTCCGGGGAGCCTGAAGCGCCTCCCAGGCACTACGCGCGCTTTCAGGAGGAAGGCCGGGAAAGCCTTGCAGCGGTCAACGAGCTTTCACGGCTTTTCACGGACAACGGCGCGCCCACCCAGGCCTTTGTCGGGCACGACGCCGCCGAAATCCCCCTTGCCCTCGGCAACCTGTACCGCGCCCAGGGCGATATCGATCGCGCCGTGGCCCTGCGCGAAGCCGTTTTGTCGCGTCAGAACGACAATCAGGGCCAGAACGACGGCGTCAGCGCCCGCACCTATTTTGAGCTGGGCCGCGATTACCGCACGGCCGGCTTTCTGGACAGGGCCGTTGACGCCTTCAGGGAAGCGCGGAAACTCGGGTTCTCCGAACAGGCCATCAGGCTGGAACTGGCCCGGCTTTATGCCGACTCCGGCGAATTCTCCGCCGCGGCCTCCGAATACACCAAGATCGACATGCCCTATGCCGCTGCCCATTTCCTTGTGCGCCAGGCCGAGGAAATCGGGGCCGAAGGCAAGGACGAAGCGGCTTTGCGCCTGCTTCGCCAGGCCATTAACGTCTACCCCGGCTCGCCGGAGGTCAGGCGCAGCCTCGCCTGCATGAGCCTCATGGCCGGTTCGGCATCCGAAAGCATCGTGCATTTGCGCGCCGGCCTCGCAAAAGGGGATGATTCCGCCAGGCTTATTCTGCTGGAAGGCCTGTACGCCTTCATCAGAGGCGGTGCCGCCCCGGACATCGACATGGAAGCCCTGGACGCCGTTGCCGCCTCCCTCGGGGAAATCATCGGCGAACTGGGGCAGAGCCTCACCCTGTGCTATTATGCCGGTCTGTTCCTGCACCGGGTCGGCCGCAAAGATGAAGCCGAACAATGGTTTACCAAATGCCTGATTCTTGACCCGGATTTCTGGGCGGCGCGTCTGGCGCTTCTGGCCTTGTGCGCGGAGCGCGAGCCCCTGCCGCCGCTTCTGGCGCAGCAAATCGCCTTCTTTACCGAACAGGGGCTCAAGGCCAAGCGCTTTCTCTGCCCGCCATGCGGGCTGCGGCGCGATACGATATTTTCCCGGTGCCCGCGCTGCCAGGACTGGCACTCAGTGACTTTCCGCCCGCGGCTGACCTGACAGGCGCCACCATGACCGATACCTCCGCCCTGAACGCCCCGTCGCACCCGGCACCCGACATTCCCCGGGAACGTCTTACGCCCATGTTCGCCCAATATCTGGCCGTCAAGAAGAACCATCAGGACGCCCTGCTCTTTTACCGCATGGGCGATTTCTATGAATTGTTCTTTGACGACGCCGTGGTCGCGGCAAAGGCGCTGCAAATCACCCTTACCAGCCGCAATCCGCAGGCCGAATACCAGATTCCCATGTGCGGCGTGCCGCATCATTCGCATTTGGGCTACGTGCGGCGTCTGACGGATCTGGGCTTCAGGGTCGCCATCTGCGAGCAGATCGAGGACCCCAGGACGGCCAAAGGCCTTGTGAAACGCGAGGTCAAGCGCGTGGCCACGGCCGGCACCATGGTTGAAGATGAAGGGCTCAGCGCCAAAGAGCACAATTATCTCGGTGCCTTGTACTGGAACCGGGAATCGTCGCGGGGCGGCTTTACCTGGCTTGACTATTCCACGGGCAACTGGAGCGGGCTCTACTGCAAAAAGGAAGACGAACTTTGGCAATGGGCGCGGAAAATGCGCCCGCGCGAGCTTATTCTGCCCGATTTGACTGATGACGAACTCGGGCTCCCCAGATCTTTCTTTGACGGCGCGATGACGCCGGTGCGGCTGCCCCTGCGCGGCTCTTTTGACCGGAAAGGCGCTGAGGCGCGCATTCTTGAGGCACAGGGGATCAAGGAACTCGGCGCTGTCGGCCTCAACGGCAAAGACGAACTGGTGCGCGCCTGCGGGGCCTTGCTCGGCTACCTGACGCGCACGCAGAAACAGGCCCTGGAGCATCTGAAATCCTTTGAACTGCTCAGTCTTTCCCGCCATCTCATCATTGACGAGGTGACCGAGCGCAACCTGGAAATCTTCCGCAAGCTGGATGGCAAAAAGGGCCCCGGAACCCTGTGGCAGATCCTGGACGACACCATAAGCCCCATGGGCGGGCGCCTGCTTGAAGAACGCCTGCGCCATCCGTGGCGCGACAGGAAGCAGATAGACGAAAACGCCGACATCGTGCAGTTCTTTTACGACCATGGACATAAACGGGCGGCTCTGCGCCGGGCCCTTGAGGACGTGCGGGATCTCGAACGTCTTTTCACCAGGCTGTCCATTAACCGGGGCACGCCCAAGGATATGCTGGCCCTGGGGCAGAGCCTGGCCGCTCTCGGTTCTGTCAGAAACGCCCTGGAAGCGCCGCCGCCCGGCCGTTACGCGGGCCCTGACGACAGCGAGAATTTTCCCCTGAAGTTGTTGAGCATGTATCGCTCATGGGACGACATGACCGACGTGGCCGTGCTGCTCGGCAACGCCATCAGCGAAACCCCGCCGCCGGTCATCACCGAAGGCGGCCTTTTCAAAAGCGGCTTCAACAGCGAGCTGGACGAACTCATCGACCTGGTGGAGCATGGCGAACAACGGCTCAGGGCGCTG
>JAIRTI010000245.1 GCA_031255035.1 Desulfovibrio sp. | reverse complement strand
AACAGATAGACCACGGGCGTCGTGTACAGGGTGAGCAACTGGCTGACCAGAAGCCCGCCCACGATGGTGATGCCCAGGGGGGTGCGGATCTCCGCGCCGTCACCGCTGCCCAGAAGCAGTGGCGCGGCCCCGCCCACAGCGGCCATGGTGGTCATCATGATCGGCCTGAAACGCAGCAGGCAGGCCTTGTAAATGGCGGCTTCGGCGCTCAGTCCTTCGCTGCGCCGGGCCTCGATGGCGAAATCGATCATCATAATGGCGTTCTTTTTGACAATGCCCGCCAGGAGCAGGACTCCGATAAAGGCGATGACCGTGAATTCCGCGCCAAAGAGCATGAGCCCGAGAATGGCGCCCATGCCGGCCGAGGGCAGGGTCGAGAGGATGGTCAGCGGGTGGATGAGGCTCTCGTACAACACTCCGAGCACGATATACAGAGTCAGAAGCGCGGCCAGAATCAGCAGGGGCTGGTCCCCCATGTTTTTGGCGAAGGCCCCGGCCGTTCCCTGAAAACCGCCGCGAACCGCCTCGGGCACATGCAGCCGCATCATCACGTCTTCAATCTGTTCCCGCGCCTGGGACAAGGAATAGCCCGGCGCAAGGTTGAAGGAAATAGTGGCCGCCGTGAACTGCGACTGGTGCGACACGGACAGGGCGGTCAGCGTCGGATCAAAAGAGGAAAAGGCGTGCAGAGGCGCCAGCACGCCGCTTTCCGGGCCGGTCGCCTGAACCGAAAACAGCGAGGACGCGGCATTGCCCGACAGACCCGTGCCGGACGCGGACGGCGCGGAAAGGCCGCGCCCGCCGGCGGGCACGTACAGATGGAATAGTCCTTCCGGCCCCTGAAGATAGGGCTCGCTGAAGCCGAGCACCACCCGGTACTGGTTGCCGCCGGTGTAGATGGTTGAGGCGAAAGACTGCCCGAAGGCCAGCCCCAGGGCCGTGTCAACCTGCTTCTGGCTTATGCCCAGCCTGGCGATGACTTCCCGGTCCACGGTGACCGTGGTCTGCAAACCTCTGCTTTCCTGGTCCGAGTTGACGTCCTTCAGACCGGGAATCCCCTCGAAGGCCTGGGTGATGCGCGGCGCCCAGTGGCGGAGCAAGGCCAGGTCGTCACTTTGCAAGGTGTACTGGTTTTCGGCGCGCGTTCGGCGCCCGCCCATGCGCAAATCCTGCATGGGCGTCAGAAACAGCTCGCCTCCGGGCACTTTTTCAAGCTTATTGCGTAAATCGTTAATCACTTCCTGGGCCGTCTGTTTACGCTGCCCCGTGGGTTTCAGGTTCACGAAGACCATGCCCGAGTTGCTGGCCCGGCCGCCGGAAAAACCGCCCACGGTCTGTACCGCCGGATGCGCGCCGACGATGTCCATCATGGCCTTGACCTTGGGCAGCATGGCCTGGAAGGAAATGCTCTGGTCGGCGCGCATCATGCCGAAAATCTGCCCCACATCCTGCTGCGGGAAAAAGCCTTTGGGCACGATGACGTACAAATACATGTTGAAGCCGATGGTGACGATTAGCGTCAGCAGGGTCAGGCGCTTGTGGCGCAAGACAATGGAGAGGGTGCGCGCGTAACTTTCGTGCAGCCGGTCCATAAAATCGCCCCAAAGCCGCAGGGAACGCGTCCAGACGCGGCCGAACGCGCCGTATATTCCGCCCCGAAAAGCCGGTGGCGGCCGCAGGGGCTTTGCCTCGGTCTCGGCTTTCAGCAGACGGGCGCACATCATGGGCGTGGCCACCAGCGAAACCAGCAGGGAAACCAGGACAGCGGCCGAAAGCGTCACCGCGAATTCCTTGAAAAGACGCCCGAGAATGCCGCCCATGCCCAGGATGGGAATGAAAATCGCCACCAGCGAAAGGCTGATGGAAAGCACGGTAAAGGCCACTTCCCGGCTGCCAAGGCAGGCGGCCTTCAGCGGGGGCACACCGTCTTCCATGTGCCGGACGATGTTCTCCGTCACCACGATGGCGTCATCCACCACAAAGCCCGTAGCCACGGTCAGGGCCATGAGGGAGAGGTGGTTCAGGCTGTACCCGCACAGATACATGACCCCGAAGGTCCCCAGGAGCGAGACGGGCACGGCCACGGCCGGAATAAAGGTGGCGCGCCCGTTCCGTAAAAACAGAAAGACCACCAGAACCACCAGGCACATGGAGACGAACAGGGCGTTTTCCACCTCCCGCACCGAGGCCGCGATGGAGGGCGAGCGATCCATGATGATGGTGAAATCGGCGCTTTCCGGCAGCCAGGCCCGCAAGGTGGGCAGGGCGTCGCGCACCCGCTTCACCGTTTCGATGATATTGGCCCCGGGCTGTTTGAAAAGCACCAGCATCACCGCCGGTTTGCCTTCGATAAAGCCGGCGTTGCGGGTATCCTCCATGCCGTCGCTGACCTCGGCCACGTCCGAAAGCCGCAAGGCCGCTCCGCTGGTATGGCGGATGATGATCGGCGCGAAATCCGCGGCCCTCAGCAACTGATCGTTGGCCCCCACAAACCACTGCGTTTCGCCGTTATCGAGCATGCCCTTGGGGCTGTTCACGTTGGCGCGGACAATGGCCGAGCGCACGTCTTCCAGCGACAGCCCCCGGCTTTGCAGTTCGCCGGGGTCGACATCCACGCGCACGGCCGGCGAGGACGAGCCGCCGACGCTGACCTCGCCGATGCCGTAGACCTGCGAGAGTTTCTGTTTGAAGACCGTGGAAGCGATATCATACAACTGTGCCTGCGTCAGGCTGTCGGAGGTCAGCCCCATGACCATGATGGGCGAGTCGGCCGGGTTGCTTTTCCAGTAGGTCGGGTTGCGGGGCATGGTGGGCAGGATGGCGCGGGCCGCGTTGATGGCGGCCTGCACGTCCCGCGCCGCGCCGTCGATGTCCCGGCTCAGATCGAACTGGATGGAGATGCTGGTGGTTCCCTGGGAACTGGTGGAGGTCATCTCCGCGATGCCGGCGATCCGGCCCAGAGTCCGCTCGAGAGGCGTAGCCACGGTGGCGGCCATGGTTTCCGGGCTGGCCCCCGGCAGCGAGGCCGACACCCTGATGGTGGCGAAATCCACCTGCGGCAGCGGCGATACCGGCAACAGCACATAGGCGACGATGCCCACCAGGGCGATAGCCAGAGTCAGGAGCGTCGTGCCCACGGGCCTGGATATGAACGGGGCGGAGAGGTTCACGGCGCGTCGCCCTCGGGCGGGGGATCGCCGGGCAGGTAGGCCAGGCAGCGTTCGGCGATCATCGAGGCCTTGGGCAGGATGTGCCGGCGCAGCACCCGTTGGCGTTCTTCGAGCAGGCGATCGGCAAAAGCGGGATTGTCGCTGATGCCCCCGTGCTCCATGAAGGTCACGAAATGCGGCATATGCAGGACGTTGTCCGGCCCGAGGCGGCGCGCCGTCACATCCAGGTCGCCGGCGATTCTGAAAGACGGGTCAAAGCCGTGGCGCTTCAGGGTCTCAACCCTGACAAAAGTCGCGGGAAAGGGCAGCCCGATTCCCAGCAGAAACTGGCTGTAAACAGATGCCAGGCTGGAGGAAATTTTGGTTTTCGGCCTGCCCTCCCTGCCCAGAGCCAGATTGCCGTAAACAAAATCGACATGCGGCGGCACGCGGGACAAATAGGCCTCGCTCTGCCGCAGCGCGTTCTCGCTGATCAGAAAATCGTCCGCGCCCAGAAAGAGCGCCCAGTCGCCGCCCGCCCTGACCAGGGCCTTGTTCCAGGCGTCGTAGATGCCGTTGTCCGGCTCACTCACAAGGGCGGCGCGCTTTTCATAGGCTTTCAATATCTCAAGCGAGCCGTCGGCGGAACCGCCGTCCTGCACGATGATTTCATAGCTGTCGCTGGTCTGGGTCAGGACGGAGTTCAACGCCCTTTGCAGGAAGCGCGCGCCGTTCAAGACGGCCATGATGATGCTGAAGCGCATGCTAGCGTCCGCCCTTTTCGCCCCGCCCGGCGGTTTTTTGCCCGCGTTCGGCAAGAATGGCCTCATACAGGGCCTTGTAGTCCGCGGCTCTGGAGGGCGCGCTCCAGCGCTCAAGGGCGAGAGCCCGGCAGCGCAGAGACAGGGCCGGGTTTTTCCTGGCCCCGGCAAGCCAGCGCACCCCTGCCGCCAGGCCGGCCGCGTCTTCCCTTTCCGCGAGCCAGCCGGTTTCGCCGTGCCGCACCATTTCGGGAATGCCGCCGGCGTTGAAGGCGATAACCGGCACGCCGCAGCCGGCGGCTTCGCAAATGACGTTGGGAGCGTTGTCCTCCAGCGAGGGCGCCACGACTCCGTCCGCCATGGCGTACAACAAGGCCACCTGACCCGGATCGTTCACGTGCCCGAGGGCCTCCCCTTTCAAGCCGCCCGGCAGGGAAAAATCCGGCGGGGCGACGCCCAGAAGCAGGATGCGCAAGATGTCCCGCAAGGGGCCATCGGCAAGCATCGCCAGAGCTTTATCCAAATAATACATTCCCTTGCGCCTGTTATCCAAGCTTTGGGCGGAAAAGACGAGAAGCAGGTCCTCCTCGCCTATGCCCATCTCGCGGCGCAAACGGGCCTTGTTCAACGGTCTGAAAAGGTCCAGAGGATGCGGGTTGCCGATGACGTGCACGGGAACGTCGCGGAACAGGCTGCTGGCCCTGGCCTGCTCCGCCAGCCAGGCGCTGGGGCTGACAACGGTGAGGTCCAGGGTGCGGTAAGCGCGCCGGGCGAGCCGCCAGTTTTGAAAGCTGAGGTCTTTGCCGTCCGTGGAACCCAGTTGCGGGCAGGCGCCGCACTCTTCGGTGAAGCGGCGGCAACCGCCGCTGTAATGGCAGCCGCCGGTGAAGGGGCGCATGTCGTGCAGAGTCCAGACCAGAGGCCTGCCGCGCAACGCCGCGCCCGACCCCGTAAGGTCGACGAACTGGGCCACCCAATGCAGGTGCAGCAGGTCGAAATCCTCAAGCAGCGGCAGAGCCCCCAACTCAGCGCAGCCGCCTGTGGGGGAGAACAGTTCCAGTCCATCGGGCCGGCGGGGATAGGCTTTCAGTTCCTTGTCGATACGGCGCCAGGCCGCGCCCAGGCCCGAAAGCGCGGCGCCGCCGCTGTCCCGGATGGGCAGCACGTTCTGCCCCGACAACGGCGGCACGTACACGGCGGTCTCGTTGCCATGCTGCTCGGAGACGTACATGACCGAGCCGACGCCCGCTTCGCGCAGAGCCGCATGCTGCCTCCTGGCGGCGATGCCGGCCCCGCCCGCGTCGGCGGAGGAAAAAAGAGCCACGCGTATGGGCGCGGCCCCAAGAGCGTCCCCAGGCGCGGCCGCCGGAAAAATCTTTCGAGGCTTGACGGCTTCCATAAACAGCGAGTCCGGCTTGCGCGCCGTGCCGTCCGGGGCGCTGTCCAGGCCATAGGCCGTTACTTCCGGCCACAGCGAGGTCGCGCACGATTGCCGCGTCACCTCCCCAAAGCCCACGGACTCAAGAAGCCGCCGCAAGGACAAGGCGTCGTACATCCAGCGGTGGATTTCGCCGCTTTGCGCAAAAGCGGCGTCCGGCCGGGGCAACGGCGCGCCGGGGTCTTTTTCCGGGCCGCCCGTCAACAGCTTTCTGAAATTGTCGAACTCGCTTCCGCAGCGAGCCCGGATGAACTCTTCCTGCGGCACCTCGGGCCGACGCCAGTAGTTTGCCATATCGCCGCCCGGCTGCCGGCGGACCATTTGATCCAGCAGTTCAATCAGCATCCATTCATGGCGCGAAACCGCGCCTTCCAGCCCGAGCCTTGCCTCGTCAAGACCGGCGAGATAGGCGCGGACGATATTTTCCAGGTCCGGCACGGCCACGCGCAACAAGGCGCCGGGTTTCAGCACCCGAAAGCAGTCGGCAATAAAACGCTCGCCCCAGGCACGCGGAAAGTGTTCCAGCAGATGGGAATGGTAGATAAGGTCCGCGCTCTCGTCGGCAAAGGGCACTCCGAGCCGCAGGTCGTAGCGGATAACGGCCGGTGACGCGGCGACAAAGTCCAGGTTCACCCAGTCAGGATGAAAACAGCCGCCGCAGCCGAGATTCAGCAGACGATAGCGCGAATGTTTCATAGGGCCGAATCCTCCCCGGCTGTCCTTGCGGTCAGCGTCCCGCCCCTGCTCCGCCGCCAGTGCCCCAGCCTGTCAAAGGCCAGGTAGATGACCGGGGTGGTGAACAGCGTCAGCACCTGGCTGACCAGCAGGCCGCCGACCATGGTCACGCCCAGGGGCCGGCGCAGTTCAGAACCCATGCCGGAGCCCAGCATCATGGGCAGGGCGCTGAACAGGGCGGCGAAAGTCGTCATCAGAATGGGCCGCAAGCGCAACAGGCAGGCCTGATGGATGGCCGCGCGCGCGCTTTTGCCCTCACGGCGCTCGGCCTCCAGGGCGAAGTCGATCATCATGATGGCGTTTTTCTTCACAATGCCGATGAGCAGAATGATGCCGATGATGCCGACAATGCCCAGATCCATATCAAAAAGCAGCAGGGCCAGCAACGCGCCGACCCCGGCGGACGGCAGGGTGGAAAGTATGGTTATGGGGTGAATGTAATGCTCGTACAGCACTCCGAGCACGATATACATGGTGACCACCGCCGCCAGGATCAGCCACAAGGCGCCCGAGAGCGAGGACTGAAAGGCCCTGGCCGCGCCCTCGAAGGTCAGAGGCAGGCCCGGCGGCAGTTCCAGAGACTCGGCCGTTTCCCGAATGGCGTCCACCGCGTCGCCAAGGCTCGAACCTTTGCCGAGGTTGAAGGACACCGTGGCCGATGGGAATTGCCCCTGGCGGTTGATCACAAGGGGCGTCTCCCTTTCCTCCAGCCGGGTGACGGCGGTCAGGGGCACCATGCCGCCGCCGCCCGGCACGTGGATGTGCTCGATGCTTGACGGGTCGCGCCTGAACTCGGGCTTGACCTCCAGAATCACGCGGTACTGGCTGGTCTGGGTGAAGATGGTTGAAATGATGCGCTGGCCGAAGGCGCTGTATAACGCGCTGTCGACGGCGGCGATGGAGACCCCGAGCGAACTGGCCCGGTCCCGGTCTATAACCAGAAAGGCCTGTTTGCCGCCGGCCTGCAGGTCCGAAGCCACATCGGCCAGTTCCGGGCGTTCCGACAGGGCCGAAACGAGCTTCGGCGCCCACTCTTGCAGCATCTCAAGGCTGACGGCCTCCAGATTGAACTGGTACTGGGTGCGCGAGACCTTGTCCTCAATGGTGATGTCCTGGCTGGGCTGCATGTACAGGGTCATGCCCGGAAGCGATTCCAGGCGTTCGCCGATGCGGCGGATGATCTCCGGCGCCCTTGCCGAGCGCTCGTCCAGCGGCTTCAGGTTGATGGACATGCGGCCGCTGTTCAGGGTGGGGTTGGCGCCGTCCACACCGATGAAGGACGAAAGCCCGGCCACGTCCGGGTCTTCAAGAACGGCCCTGGCGACCTCGTTCTGCCGCCGGGCCATGGCTTCAAAGGCGATGTCCTGGGGCGCTTCGGTAATGCCGGCGATGAGGCCGGTATCCTGGATCGGGAAAAAGCCTTTGGGCGCCACGATATAGAGCGCCACGGTCAGCGCCAGAGTGCCGGCGGCCACCAGCAGCGTCAGGCCCTGGTGGTCCAGCACCTTCAGCAGGAGCCTGTCGTACAGGGCCAGAGCGCGATCCCAGAGGTCCGGGCCCTTCCCGGCGGCCCCGGCCCTGGCCGGGCGCAGCAGGTAGGCGCACATCATGGGCGTCAATGTCAAAGATATGACCATGGAGAGCAGGATGGACACGGCCAGGGTCACGGCGAACTCTCTGAAAAGCCGCCCCACCACATCGCCCATGAACAGCAGCGGGATGAGCACCGCCACCAGGGAAACCGTGAGGGAGATGATGGTGAAGCCTATCTGCCCGGCCCCGGTGATCGCCGCATCCAGGGGTGTTTCGCCCTTTTCGATGTAACGGCTGATGTTTTCCGTGACGACGATGGCGTCGTCAACCACGAAGCCCGTGGCTATGGTCAGGGCCATGAGCGTCAGGTTGTTGATGGAAAAACCCATGAAATACATCAGGCCGAACGAGCCTATGAGCGAAAGCGGCACGGCCACGCCGGGAATGATCGTGGCCGGCACGTTGCGCAGAAAGACGAACATGATGAAAATGACCAGAGCCACGGCCATAATCAGCTCAAAACGCACGTCCGCCACCGTGGCTCTGGTGGTGATGGTCCTGTCGGTCAGCACCTCCACGTCGACGTTTCCGGGCAGGGAGAGGCGCAGCGCGGGCAGCAGATCCTTGATCTCGTCCGCCACCTTGATGATGTTGGCGCCGGGCTGGCGCTGGATGTTCATGATGATGGCCGGCGCGGTGTTGCGCCAGGCGGCCAGCCTTTCGTTTTCCGCGCCGTCATGCAGTTCCGCCACGGCCGAAAGATAGACCGGCGCGCCGTTCTTGTAGCCGATGATGAGCTGCCGGTATTCCTCGGCGCTGCGCAACTGGTCGTTGGCGTCAATGGTGGACGAGCGCTCCGGCCCGTCAAAACTGCCCTTGGCGATGTTCACGTTGGCGTTGGAAACCGCGGTGCGCACATCCTCCAGCGACAGGCCGTACGAGGCCAGTTGGCCCGGATTCACCTGAATGCGCACGGCCGGCCGCTGTCCGCCGGACAGGCTGACCAGCCCCACGCCCGAGATTTGCGAAATCTTCTGGGCCAGGCGTGTATCCACCAGATCCTGCAAGCGCGGCAGCGGCATGCCGGTGGAGGTGACCGCCAGAATCATGATCGGCGGGTCGGCCGGGTTCACCTTGTTATAGATGGGCGGGTTCGGCAGGTCGGGGGGCAGGTAGCCGTTGGCCGCGTTGATGGCCGCCTGCACCTGCTGCTCCGCGACGTCCAGGCTCATCTCAAGGATGAACTGCAAGGTGATGACCGAAGCCCCGCCCGAACTCTGGGACGACATGCGGTTCAGCCCCGGCATCTGGCCGAACTGGTTTTCCAGCGGCGCGGTGATGCCCGAGGTGGTCACTTCCGGGCCGGCGCCGGGATAGAGCGTGACCACCTGGATGGTGGGGTAATCGATTTCCGGCAAAGCGGATATGGGCAGATTGCGATAGGCCAGAAGCCCGGCCAGCAGAAGCGCCGCCATGAGAAGCGAGGTCGCCACCGGGCGCAGTATGAAAAGACGGGACGGATTGGTCATGGCAATGCGGACGCGTCAGGACGAAGCAGGGCGGCGACATGGCCGGGGGCGGCCGGTCCCGCGCCATCGCGGTTGTGGTCAAGGCTCATGCTCATGCCCTCAGGGAGACGCCGGTTCAGCGCCCGCTTGCCCGTCATAGCGCACGGGCATGCCGTCGCGCAGACGATCGACGCCGTCGGTCACCACGACGTCGCCTTCGCCAAGGCCGGATTCCACCACGGTCACGCTGTCCGTCGCGTAGCCGGCCTGTATGGGTCTGCCGCGACTGACGCCGTCTTCAATAACATAGACGAAAAAACCGTCGTTGTTGCGCTGCACCGCCGATGACGGAATGACAAGCACCCGCCCCAGAGTCTTCACCCTGAGGCGCACGTTGACGAACTGGTTGGGGAAAAGGCGGAAGTCCTCGTTGGCGAACTCGGCCTTGGCCTTGACCGTGCCCGTGGCCGTATCGATCTGGTTGTCGATGGTCAAAAGCCCGCCCTCGGCCAGAAGCATCTTGTTGCCCTGCCCGTAGGCCTCGACCATCAGACGCCGATCTTGGTCGCGCGCGGCGAACATGGCGGCCACCACTTCGGGAATCTGCTTCTCCACCAGGGTGAAGACGACATGCATGGGCCGCATCTGGGTGATGAGCACCAGGCCGTCGCTGTCGGACGAGCGGATCATGTTGCCGAGATCAACCTTGCGCAGGCCCACCCGGCCGGAAATCGGCGCGGTGATACGGCTGTAGGCGATCTGCAACTCGGCGTCGGCAAGGGCCGCCCGGCCGGCGATAACCGCGCCCAGATACTGGCCCACAAGGCCTTCCTGAATCTCAAGCTGCTGCTGCGACACGGAGCGTTCTTTGATAAGTTTCCGATAACGCTCCAACTCCAGTTCGGCCTGGCGCAACAAGGCTTCGTCCCTGGTCAACTGCCCTTTGGCCTGCTGCGACCGCACTTCAAAGGGCCGGGGGTCGATCTCGGCCAGCAGATCGCCCTCCCTGACCAGTTGGCCTTCCGTGAAGTGCAGGGCCGTCAGTTCGCCGTCGACGCGGCTTTTGACGGTCACCGTGTTCGGCGAGCTGACCGTGCCCAGGGCCTGCAAAAAGACATCGACATTGTCAATGCGCGCCCTGGCCGCGCCCACGCTCAAAGGCCGCTGCGGCGCGGACCTGACCCTGTCGTTCGTGAAGCGCGTGTAGCCGTAGTAACACAGGCCCGCCACGATCAGGGCGGCCAGCACTATTCCGGTGGTCCGTTTTGTTTTTCTATCCATGGATATCCCGTTGCGGCCGTTCTTTCCCTTTGCTGGTCATACCCAGTCGTCATCCTCCGCGATGGGCGTGAAGCCCCGGCGCAGCGTGTTCTCGGTGACGCAGCGCGGGTCCAGGAATTGCGGCAGATAATCCGGGCCGCCAGTCTTGGAGCCGATGCCCGACATGTTGAAGCCGCCAAAGGGCTGCCTTTCGACCATGGCGCCGGTGCTGCCCTTGTTCAGGTAGAGGTTGCCCACCCGGAAGCGTTCGCGCGCCTTGACCAGGTTGTTCGGACTGCGGGAGAACACCGCGCCGGTCAGGGCGAAGCGGACGGACATGGCGATGTCCAGGGCGTCGTCGAAGTTTTTGGCGCGCATGACGGCCAGAACCGGGCCGAACACCTCTTCCTGGGCGATGCGGTGCTCGGGCCTTATGCCGTCGACAATGGTCAGGGGCACATAGGCCCCCCTGGCCGGCAGGTCCGTCCGCTTGACCAGGACGTTCCCCTCGGCGCAGGCGATATCCACGTAATCGTTGACGCCTTTGCACAGAGAAATATCCGCCAGCGGGCCCATGTAGTTCACCGGGTCTTCGGCCGGACCGATTTTTACGGCTTTCGCGGCCAGGGTCAGGCGGCGGATGAAAGTGTCGTAGATGGCGTCGAGCACTATCACCCGCGAGCAGGCGGAGCACTTCTGCCCCTGGAAGCCGAAGGCCGAATGGAGGATCTGGGAGACGGCCTCGTCAAGGTCGGCGTCGGCGTCGACAATGGTGGCGTTTTTGCCGCCCATTTCCGCGATCACCCTCTTGACCTGCATCTGGCCCGGCTGGACCTTGGCCGCCTTTTCCACGATACGCAGCCCCACTTCCATGGAGCCGGTGAAGCCGATGACCGCGATGCCCGGATGCTCGACCAGGTAATCGCCCATGACCGAGCTTTTGCCGGGGCAGTAGTTGAACACGCCGGCCGGCAGGCCGACCTCGCGCCAGATCTCCGTCAGGTTGTAGCCGACGGCCGAAGCCAGGGACGACGGCTTGAAGATCACCGGGTTGCCGGTCACAATGGCGCCGCAGACCATGCCCATGGCAATGGCAAAGGGGAAGTTCCAGGGAGCGATGACGGCGGCGATGCCCTTGGG
>JAIRTI010000204.1 GCA_031255035.1 Desulfovibrio sp. | reverse complement strand
CTTTCACACATAAAGCTTCTTGCCCTCGGACCGATAAAAGATATACACTGGACCGCGCGGCATATCGGAGAGAACGCGTACCGGGCCGGTAAAGGAGCTTTTATGCGGATTCCGGCGACTATAGCCACCCACGGCGCCGTCACCCTGCTGCTCGCGCTGCTGCTTGTCGGCGGGTGCGGACAGAAACGTTATGGGGACGGCGAAATCCGTCCGGTCAGCGCGGCGCGCGTCGGGACGGTGCTTGACGTAAGCGACGTAATGGTGGAAGAAGATCCCTCGCTCATCGGGCCGGGCCTCGGGCTTGTTGCGGGCGGCTTTTTGGGCAGCGCCTTTGGCAAAGGCACCGGCCGGATGCTCTTTACCGTCGGCGGCGCCCTGCTGGGCGCGGATGTGGGCGGCCAGGGCTCATTGGACTACCACAAGCGCCGCTACCGCGCCGTGCAATTAACCATGCAGATGGACAACGGCGGCGTGCTGGTGGTGGTCCAGGGCGACAACGAGTATTTTGTGCGCGGCGACAGGGTCAGAGTGGTAGGCATGGGCGAGGACCGGGTTTCTGTCCAGCATATCTAAGTATTCCGGCTTGTTGACAAAGTTTATAAGTATGTAAAGGCATGCCTCCGGCGGTCAAAGGGACGCTGTCCCTTTGGAATCCCTGCCGGGGGAAATGATTTCCCCCGGACCTCCTCAGTTTGGTAACAACGTTAGATACTTAAATGGCGCGAGATACTCAAATTGGGGGTTCAGGGGAATCATTCCCCTGGCGGGGGAGTTTGAGGGAACAGCGTCCCCTCAATGCCTTTCGCAGCGATCTGCGATGAGGATCGCTGAGCCGGGCGCGTATAAAGCCACGGACCACACAGGAGGAGAGGATGCGCAATCCCAAGGACAGTATTTTGTACAGCGGCGGCGCTGCCGGCGCCGAGGCCTTTTTCGGCGCCATGGCCGAACGCTATGGCATTGAAGAGGTCAACTACAGCTTTGAGGGGCATCAAATCGAACGGACGCGCGGCATCCGGGTTCTGACCAGCGAAGAGCTGGCTCTGAAGGACGTCAGCCTGGCCTACGTTTCCCGCATCATGAACCGCCAGTATACCCGGGCCCCCTTGTTCCGCAAGGTGCTGCAAAGCATCTGCTGGCAGGTCAACAGCGGCCATGAGGTTTTTGTCGTGGGCGGCATCCTGCCGGACAACACCGCCAAAGGCGGCACGGGCTGGGGCGCGGAGTTCGCCAAGATCTGCAACAAGCCGCTCCGGCTCTTTGATCAGGAAAAGGACGGATGGTTCCGCTGGGACGAAGAGGTCTGGACCCCGGACAGCGCTCCGGTGGTGGCGGCCCCGCGTTTCACCGCCACGGGCACCCGTTTTCTTGAAGACAACGGCAAAAAGGCCATTGAGGATCTTTTCGCCCGCTCGTTCAGCAAATAGCCGTTTCCGACGCAAAGAGCGTTCTTACCGGGGAGGCACAGCCTCCCCGCATTTTTTCGCAGGACTGCCATGCTTTCCGATATGTGGCCCGATATGCGATCCGATACGAAAAAAGACGCCATGCGCAAGCGGAGCTGGTGATGGGCGGCCTGGGAGAACTGGCCGCCTTTGCCACGGCCCTTGGCTGGGCCGTATCGAGCTACGCCCACGGTCTTGTTGGCCGCAAAGTCGGGGCGGCCGGAGTGACGCTGCTGCGCCTGCCCTTTCAAATGACCGTGCTCGGCCTTGCCTGCCTCGCCCTGAGCGTTGACACCAGCCTCAGCGGCCGGGCCCTGCTCTTTTTGTTCCTGTCAGGCGCGGCCGGGGTGAGCGTCAGCGATTTCATGCTTTATAAGGGCATGACCCTCATCGGCCCGCAGCGCGGTATTCTGCTCCTTTCCCTGAGCGCGGCCATAACCGCTTCGCTGGGCTGGCTCTTTCTTCAGGAAAGCCTGACCGCGCAGGCGATCCTCGGCATCGCCGTCACCCTGGCGGGCATCGCGACCGTGGTGGGGGACCACGGCGGCGGCATCCTGTATCCCGGCCAGGAAGAACCCCTGGGCAAGACGCTCGCCCTGGGCGTGATCATGGTCATTGCCGCGGCGCTGTTTCAGTCGATCAGCTTTATTTTCTGGAAGGCGGCTACGCGCGAAGCCGCCTCGCCCCTGTGGGCGACCTTCGTGCGCCTGCTTTTCGCCGCCGCCATTCTGTGGGGTATGGGTCTTTTCAAAGGCTGGTCGGCGCGGGCCGTGACGGACATCCGCACCCGTCCCGACGTTTTCCGCATCCTTCTCGGGGCCAGCCTGTTCAGCGCGGGCGGTATGTGGGCCGCCGGCCTTGCCATCGACATGGCCCCCGCAGGCGTAGCCGCCACCATCATCGGCTTGCAGCCGGTGCTGGTGACCATATTGACGGCCCTGCTCAACCGCCGGCCCCCTTCGTACCGGGTGCTGTTCGGAACCGTGATCGCCTTTACCGGCACGGCCCTTATCTGTTTGCGTTAGCCCGGATAATCTGCCTGATCAGTTCATATTCCGGTTCAGCAATTCTAATTTTGTCGAAGCCAATTTGATCGCATGTGGGCTCTGCCCACACCCGCCAGGGCCTTGCCGGCCCTGGACCCGGCGATTGGGTGACGGGAGTGTTGCCATGTTGA
>JAIRTI010000125.1 GCA_031255035.1 Desulfovibrio sp. | reverse complement strand
CGCCTCGTACCGGCTCGCGGTGGTGGACACCCTGATCGCCAAGACGGAACGCGCTTTACGGCTGGAAAGCATGCGCGGCCTTCGCGGCCTGGTCCTTGCAGGAGGCGTCGCCGCCAATTCTCTGCTCCGCCGCCGGATGGCGGAACTGGCTCAAAGGCGCGGCCTGCTTTTTTCCTGTCCGCCGCCGGCGCTGTGTACGGATAACGGCGTAATGATCGCCCACCTGGGCTGCCTGCTGACCACGGCGGGCTATGGGCACGATCTCGGCATGGAAGCCGTGGCCAGAGGAAGGGCGGTGCCGGACGATATGCGCAGGTTCGGCCCATAGGGGACTTACCAGCAATTCTCAGTTTGATGAAGCCAGCCAGTTTGCGTGTGGGCTCCGCCCACATGCGATCAAATTGGCTTCGACAAAATTAGAATTGCTGAAAAAGGCCTTGAGACAAAGAAAAAGAAGATGCGCAGGAATATAGTCGCTCTCTTCCCTTTGCCCCGCTAACCCTGATCAGAATCACAGATTTTGAAGGACTTTCTTTTTTACTCGCTCAATCAGGTAGCCTTGCCCGCTCACAATATGCTTGATTTTGGCCCGCGCCGAATCCGATAAGTGATGCACACCACGGCTGATACCTCTGGCTATCTCCGCTGGCGAAAAGCCGACATAGGACTTGGATACGTCCAGAAAAGACGTATGCGCCAGGATGGATAGCTCTTCCGGGTAGATAGTTATTTGAGAATCAGCGGGAGCGGCCTTATAGGGCTTTGAGCTGATAACAAAAAAGATACCCTCTTCAACACATACGCAGAGGCATATCTTGTTCTTCGGGGGGTTACTGTGAGAGAAACGAAGCCATAAGGCGTCGCCGGGATTCAAACCGCTTGGCACGGCGCGGTTTCCAAGATGTACTCAAGGCGGGCGTTATAGTCCGGGTCATCTTCATCAAGGAACAGGGCAAAGTCCATTTCCCCGTTCATGGAGGCAGCCAGCCATGCGGCTTCCTGGTGGGCGGCATCCTTTAACGCGCTGAATCCCTTCCCGGAGCAATATGCCGCCGCTTCTGCCAGGCACTCAATATCCGTTGCTGAGAACCACTCCATATCAGGCTGGCGCTTGGCCTCTATGGGTGGGTACTTGCCTCCGGTGGCCGCGTTGTCAAAGGCCGCGTCAGCGGCGGCCAGCCATTCCGGCGGGAGGTAGTCGCTCCGCTTGATGAGGTCATAGGCTAAAGAAGCGACAGGCCCGGCGGCCATCTTGATATAGGTGTCCCCGGTAACGGGCCGCCCGTACTTTTGCAGATGGAACTTGTCCGCATAAAACAGCGTTTTGAGGATGGTATAGCGAGAATTATCCGGAAGCCTTTGTGCTATCCAAATTATAGATTCAATAATCTTTTGGGTGTTCGCTCTGAACTTGACCGACATTTTTTCCTCCGCCACTCCGAGAGGCCCTTCATTCGCCAACTGTGAAAGGCAATGCCTCCGGCAGCCTGGCGCTGTGGGCAGAGCCCACATGCGATCAAATTGGCTTCGACAAAATTAGAATTGCTGACCGCTGTTGTTGGAGGTGTGCCCCGCATGGCTCTTACTCATTCATAATCACAAAATGGGCGAAACGCAACGGCAAAAAACCTCTGCGGTAAGCGCATCGTGCGCATATTTATCTGGCGGATTGCGCTGCCAAGAAGATGAAGCCGGAAGTCACTTGGAGACAGGATAGCGCAAACCAGAACTGACGCGGGCGGGACTTTTCAGCCCTTGCTCTTTTCTTTTCCTTCGGATGCCCCCACGCCGCGCCGCTTTTTGGCCACCGCGATGAAATCGCGGAAGAGCGGGTGCGGGTTCATGGGGTTGGATCTGAATTCCGGATGAAACTGGCAGCCGAGGAACCAGGGATGATCGGCCAGTTCAATAATCTCCACAAGTTCGCCGTCTGGAGAAAGGCCGCTGAAGGTCAGGCCCGCTTGCGCCAGTTGCTCTCTGTACTGATTGTTGACCTCATAGCGATGGCGGTGGCGTTCGCTCACCATTTTTTTGCCGTAGGCCTGGAAAGCGAGGCTCTTTTCCCTGATCGAGCACGGATAGGCCCCGAGGCGCATGGTGCCGCCCTTGTTCGAATCTTTGTTCCGCGTCACTTTCTCATTCTTGTGATGGTCGAACCATTCGGTCATGAGGTAAATGACCTTGTGGGCGGCTTCCGGGGCGAACTCCTCGGAATTGGCCCC
This sequence comes from Desulfovibrio sp., assembly GCA_031255035.1. GTDB lineage: Bacteria > Desulfobacterota > Desulfovibrionia > Desulfovibrionales > Desulfovibrionaceae > Frigididesulfovibrio. Next base: position 1,230 of record JAIRTI010000125.1, on the reverse strand, counting down.
CTCAAGCCCGGCCACGTTGCGGGCGAACTCGATGACGGCGCATTGCAGGCCGAGACAGATGCCGAAAAAGGGTATCTTTTTTTCCCGCGCATGGCGCACCGTCAGGATCTTCCCTTCCACGCCGCGCTCGCCAAAGCCGCCGGGCACGAGTATGCCGTCCAGGCCGGAAAGGATATCGCTGACGGTCTCCGGGGCGACGTCCTCAGAGTTCACATATTTGAGGTTGACCTGAACCCGGTTGGCTACGCCGCCGTGCACCAGGGCTTCATGTAAACTCTTGTAGGCTTCCTTCAACTCGACATACTTGCCCACGATGCCGATGGTCACGCTGCCTTCATGGTTGGTGAGGTCGTGAACCAGTCTCTTCCAGTGGGTGAGATCGGCGTTGCGCGCGGGCAGGCGCAGCATGATGGCGACCTTCTGGTCCAGCCCTTCATCGTAAAATTCCAGGGGGAGCATGTAGACATGCTCCACATCCACCGATGAAAATACGGCGTCCTCGTCAACGTCGCAAAACAGGGCGATTTTGCGCTTCAGATCCTGGGTGACGGGAGTTTCGCAGCGGCAGAGAATGATGTCGGGATGGATGCCGATACTGCGCAGTTCCTTGACGCTGTGCTGGGTGGGTTTGGTTTTGTGCTCCCCGGCCTTGACCAGATACGGCACCAGCGTCAGGTGGATGAACAGACAGCGGTCGCGGCCGAGGTCGCCCCGCAACTGGCGTATGGCTTCGAGAAAGGGCTGGCTTTCAATGTCGCCGACCGTGCCGCCGATCTCAATGATGGCGACGTCGGTTTTATTCTCGGCCAGGCTGCATATGGCCAGCTTGATCTCGTCGGTGATGTGCGGAATGACCTGAACCGTGCCGCCGAGATAATCCCCGCGACGCTCTTTGGTGATCACGCTGTGATAGATGCTGCCGGTGGTGTAGTTGTTCCGCTGGGACAGCGGGGTGCCGAGATAGCGTTCATAATGGCCGAGATCGAGGTCGGTTTCCGCGCCGTCGTCCGTGACGAAAACCTCCCCGTGCTGGGTGGGGTTCATGGTTCCGGGGTCGACGTTGATATAGGGGTCAAGCTTCTGGATGGTCACGGACAGGCCCCTGGCCTTGAGCAAAGCGCCTATGGAGGCCGCGGCCATGCCTTTCCCCAGCGAAGACAACACGCCCCCGGTAATGAAAATAAACTTGGTCTGTCTCATCAATTTTCCTCACAGTGGCTGGCGTAGAAC
>JAIRTI010000256.1 GCA_031255035.1 Desulfovibrio sp. | reverse complement strand
CCGCTGGCTTTCCTCAGTAAAACAAGTTGTCCGCGTCATTCAAATATCTCGCGTCGTAACCCAACTGAGGGGGTCCGGGGGAAATCATTTCACCCGGCGGGGTCCGGGGCAGCGCCCCGGCCGCCGGAGGCATTGCCTTTCACAGTTGGCGAACAGGGGGCCGCAAAAAGGCTCATAATGAGAATTGCTGCACGTTTTTCTTTGTTCTTGCGAGCCGGCTGAATCCTCTGTATGACTATTTTTTCGCGCCCGGCGGGACGCGGGAATGGATGCATTTCCTCCCTTTGCGGTTCTGTCACATGCGTTTGGTGCCGATGAACACAGTCTGCGTTAAAAAAAATATGCTCATTGCCCTCACGGAGGGGCTGCCCCCGATTGCCGAAGCGCTTGATTGCGACGATGTGCGCGGTCCGCGTTCCTTTTTCGGCGAGTCCGCCGAACCGCCCCGTCCCATTGGGGCGGTCGAGCTTTGCGACGGGTGCGTTTTGAAAGCCCCGACAGGCAGGCACGCCTGTGCGGGCTGGTCGGTTCTCTGGCGGGGTGCCGAAGCCGTCGGCCCCGGCGCAAGCGCCGCCGCCGGGCGGCCAGGCCGGGCGGCCTCGCCGGACAGCGTTGAGAGCGGACGCCTCGCCGGCTATCCGCTGGACGTTCCGTCGCTGACCTATCTTGCCGGACGGTCCGTCTCCAGTTTCTCTCTGGCCTGGCGGCTGCACCAGGATGATTTATTGCCCGAATGGGGCGCCGTGCTGTGTTCATGCCAGACGCAAGGGCGCGGAAGGCTGCGCCGTTCCTGGCATTCGCCGCGCGGCAACCTGCACGCGACGTTTCGTCTGCCGGCCGACCCGGCCTTTCGGGGCGACGCCGCAGCGCTCATAACCGGCCTTCTCTGCGTCCTGGCCCTGCGCAAGCTCGGCTTTCCGCTTTCTCTCAAATGGCCCAACGATTTGCTGCTTGAGGGGCAGGGCAAGGTCGGCGGCATCCTGCTGGAAGAGCGAGACGGCGTTTTGTTGGCTGGCCTTGGCCTGAACCTGGCGGAGAGGCCGGACGCGGCGAGCGTCAGAAAAGACAGCGCCACGCCGGCGGCCGTGCTCTTGCCGCCAGGCGGGTACGCGCCCGGTTCGCCGGACGCCTACGCGCAAAGCCCAGAAGAGCCCCTGGCCCCGTTTCCGCTCTGGCGGCTTATGGCGGCTGAAATGTTGCTCGCCTACGAAAACGCCATTCGCGGCAAAGCGCTCGCGGCCCTGTTTGAGCGACTGGAGGGCTTTCTGGCCTGGAAGGGACAACGGGTGCGCGTGGTTGACGCTTCCGAGCCGCCGGTTCGCGGCTCTTTTCTTGGTCTGGGGCCTGGCGGCGGCCTGAGCCTGAGGTTGGACAGCGGTTCTCTATGCGAATATTTTTCAGGCAGTCTCAGCCTGGAGCCTTGAAAGCGCCAAGGCTGCGGCTGGGCGGAGGCCGCGGCGGCCTGCAAAGGCGGCATGAAGCCGAATTATATCACGAACAGTTGATGCGGAGCAGTTTGATGGGTATCAAGACATTTGAAAGTGTGGTGGAGGATCTCAAGGGAAAAGCCATTCTGGTGGCTAACCGGGGCATCTCCGGCCGGCGCATCTGCCGTTCCATCCGGGAGCGCTTTGACGCCAAACCCGTCATGACCGCCACGGACATCGACAAAACCGCGCCCGCCGCATCATCCGCCCAGGAGCTTCTGCTGCTTGGCCCGGACCCCAGAGGCTATCTTGATGTCGGCCGCATCGTGCAGCTCGCCAAGCGGCGGGATATCGTCGCCATCCACCCCGGTTGGGGCTTCGCCTCCGAGGACGAAAGCTTTCCGCGTATCTGTACCGAAGCGGGCTTGACGTTTATAGGCTCCACCGCCGAATCCATGAACCTTTTGGGAAACAAGGTGCAAGTGCGCGCTCTGGCCCAAAAGCTCGGCATTCCCGTGGTGCCAGGCTCCGAAGGTGCTGTGGATGTGCCCAATGCCCGCAAGGTGGCGAAAAGTATAGGCTTCCCCATAATGCTCAAGGCCGAAGGCGGCGGCGGCGGACGCGGCATTTTTGAAGTGCACAACGAAGCGGACCTTGAGGACGCCTTTTTCAAAGCCTCCACCATGGCTCAGGCCTCGTTCGGCAACCCGCGGATCTACGTGGAAAAGTTTCTGACCAGGGTCCGCCACATCGAAATCCAGGTCATCGCCGACAAATACGGCAACATTTTTGCTTTTGACGAGCGGGATTGCAGCATCCAGCGCAATAACCAGAAGCTCATTGAAATCACGCCGTCGCCGTGGCCCATGCTCACCGAGGAACTGCGCGCGAGCCTGAAAGGCCACGCCGTGGCCCTGGTCAGCGCGGTCGGCTATTATTCCCTGTGTACCGTGGAATTCCTGGTGACGGAGGAGGGCGAACCCTATCTTATCGAGGTCAACACCAGGCTTCAGGTGGAGCACGGCATAACCGAGTGCCGGTACGGCATCGACCTGGTCGAAGAGCAGATCGCCGTGGCCTTCGGCGCGAAACTCCGCTTCAGCGAGGAAACCCTGAAGCCCATGCATGTTGCCATGCAGGTACGTATCAACTGTGAGGATCCGCAAAAGGACTTCGCCCCGAACTCGGGCCTGATCACCCGTTACGTGTCGCCGGGCGGGCCGGGCGTGCGCCTGGACTCCAACATGAGCGCGGGCTATGAGTTTCCCTCGAACTACGATTCCGCCGGTTCCCTGCTTATCGCTTACGGGCAGGACTGGATGAAGGTGCTCGGCATTATGGAACGGGCCCTGGGCGAGTATATCGTGGGCGGCCTGAAAACCACCATTCCCTTTTTCCGTCAGGTCATCGCCAACCCGACTTTTCGCCGGGGCGATTGCGACACGCGTTTTATCGCCGCCACCCCGGAACTCATGGATTATACCGACCTGGCCGCCGAAGCCGAACGCAACGCCCGTCTTGTGGCCGAGATTTCCGCCAGGGGATACAATCCTTTTGTTCAGCTCGGCGAATACCGCACCCGCGAAACTCCGCGCCTGCCGCGCTACGAGATGGTTTTGCCGGAAATTTCGCCGACGACCCTGCGTATGCCCTCGCCCTATCCGCGCAAGGACAAGAAAGCCTTGCTCGCCTTCATCCGCGAGTCCGGCTACGTGCATTTCTGCGACACCACCTGCCGCGACAACACCCAGTCCAACAGCGGCAACCGTTTTCGTCTGGCTGAAGACCTCCTTGTCCTTCCCTACCTTGACAATTGCGGCTTTTTTTCACTGGAAACCGGCGGCGGCGCGCACTTTCACGTGAACATGATGGCGAACATGACCTCGCCTTTTTATGAGGCCAAGGAGCTGAACCGGGTCGCGCCCAAGACCATGAAACAGATACTGATCCGCTCGACCAACGTGCTCGGCTACAAACCCCAGCCCAAGAACCTGATGCGGATCACGGCGGAAAAAATTTGCGAAGATTACCACGTTATCCGCTGTTTTGATTTTCTCAACCATATCGAGAATATGCGTCCCTTTGCCGAGGTCGCCCTGAACACCGGGGATGTCGTGTTCGAGCCGGCCATATCTCTGACCCCTGGCCGTGGTTTTACGGTGGATCACTATCTTGGCGTGGCCGGCGATATCATCCGGCAGACGGGCAAAATCCTGGGTGTCGGCCAGAAAGATGCCGGCCGTCTGATCATTCTCGGGCTGAAAGACATGGCCGGCAATTGTCCGCCCGGCATGATGCGCGAACTTGTGAGCGCTCTGCGGAAAAAATGGCCGGACCTGGCGCTGCATTACCACCGCCATTACACCGACGGCCTTTTTGTGCCGGCAGTGGGCGAGGCGGCCAAAGCCGGGGCGCACATCCTGGACGTCTCTCTCGGGGCGGGCATGCGCTGGTACGGCCAGGGCGAGGCGCTTTCCACCGCAGCCTATCTGGAAGACGAACTGGGCCTGAAGACAAACCTCAACAAACGCCTGATCCGCGACGGCAATTTTGTGCTCAAGCAGGTGATGCCCTATTACGATCGCTATACCGCCCCGTATTTTCAGGGGATCGACTATGACGTGGTCAGCCACGGCATGCCCGGAGGCGCGACCTCGTCCTCTCAGGAAGGGGCGCTGAAGCAGGGCTATATCCAGCTCTTGCCGTACATGCTTCGCTTTCTGGCGGGTGCCAGGCAAATCGTGCTCTATCACGACGTCACGCCTGGCTCGCAGATAACCTGGAACACGGCCTTTCTGGCGGTGACGGCCGCCCACAAGCGCGGCGGCGAACATGAGGTTCAGTACCTTCTTGAAATTCTGGATAACATCACCCGCCAAAGCGAAGACGAGCTGACCCCGGAAATGAAGGAGGCGCGGCTTGCGCTTTATCAGGACTGCAATGACGCGTTCCGGGATTTGCTGCTCGGCAGGTTCGGCAAGCTGCCCCAGGGCTTTCCGCCGGATTGGGTGTATCGGAGCGCCTTCGGGCAGGACTGGAAAAAAGCCCTGTCGCAACGCAGCGAGAAGTCTCCTCTGGAGTCGCTCCCGGACATGGACATTGACGCGGAGCGCGCGGCTCTGGCCACGGCCCTGCACAGGCAGCCCAGCGAGGAAGAGCTGCTGATGTACCTGAACCATCCCGGCGACGCCATAAAAACCATCGAGTTCCGGCATAAATACGGCAACCCCAACAACCTGCCCCTTGCCATATGGTTTGAGGGCATGAACGTCGGGGAAGACATCCATTTCAACGACAGCCACGGCAAACCCCACCATCTGGCCTTGATCCGCATTCAGCACACGGACGCCAGCGGCGTTTCCGTCGTCCGCTATGTGCTTGACTCGGAGATTATGAGTTCCGAGGTCCAGGTGGCCAAACCCGACATCAGTTCCGCGAAAACCGGCGTCATGGCCGACCCGGCCAATGAATATCATATCGGGGCGCCCAGCAACGGCGACCTGTGGGTTATGTACGTCCACCCCGGCGACATCGTGAAAAAAGGCGAGGAACTGTTCAACATTTCCATCATGAAGCAGGAAAAAGCGGTGGTGGCGCCCATGGATGCCGTTGTAACCCGCGTGCTCAAGACCGCCGATTACCGGGAAAGCAAAAAAATGCTCCCGGTTCGCGAAGGAGAGCTGATTGTCGAGCTTGGCCCCGTGCCTTTGCGCTGCGCCAACCCCAAATGCGCGAAACCGCTGCCGGCGGACGGCTGCCTGTACTGCCCGCATTGCGGGAAAAAACGTTGACCGGCCGCAAAAAAGCTCATAATGAGAATTGCTAAGTTCCAAACAGCCTTTTATTGACGTGTAAACGGACACGTTTTATAATCACCTTTGTTCGTTGAGCCGCTTTTTACCTGAACCGCCTCTTTCGTCTGTTTATGAGCAAGGAGACCTTCATGGCCAAGCCCGCGCAGGAAAAATCGAAATCTCGTTCCGACAAGGAGCAGGGTGACCTGACCGACATCAGACAGAAAATCATCCTCACCGGCGCAGACATTGTCGCCATCGGCGAGGAAGCCGAACTGATTGTCGGCGGAAAAAACTATAATACCGCCATCATCAGCCAGGTTCAGGGCATAAAAGCCCCGCAGTTCAGAGCCGTGTCGTCTCTGGCCTTTCATCAACTGCTTGATGAAACCAGGATCAACGCGCAGTTGACGCGCACCGTCGTTGATCGCGAGTACAAGCGTATCGATTGGGAAGATCCTGAAATCAGCGGCGACCCCGAGTTCCTGCAAAAATTCGTGCGCAACCTGGGCAAGGCCGTCCGGGCCGAGTCTGAAAAAAAAGGCGGCGAGCAGGGGCAGGTCAAGTTGCGGACCTTCATCAATAATGTCGTCGAGGGCTTTGCCACGTCTCCCGAAGGCATTGACCAGTTGCGGCGGCGCTCGGCCCTGGTGCAGGCGGCCATTCTTTCCGTGCCCCTGCCCCTTTCCGTGGCCGAAGAGGTGCGCCAAGGCTACGAGGCCATCTGCCAAGAGGCCGGCGGCGAGGATGTGCCCGTTGCCGTGCGTTCTTCGGCGGCCGGTGAGGATTCCCGCAAAAAAGCCTTTGCCGGTTTGCAGGACACCTACTTGAATGTTGTCGGTCCGGAGCAGGCGGTTCTTGCTTACCACTGGGATTGCGCCTCGGCCTATAACCTGCGCTCCATGACTTACCGGCGCGAGGCCATTCTGGACGCCATCACCCTGGCCGAGGAATCCGGCGACGAGAGCATCGCCGAACAGGCGAAAAAGGAATGGGCCATTGAGCACACCTCGCTTTCCGTGTGCCTCATGCGCATGATCAACCCCGTTATTGCCGGCACGGCCTTTGCGGCCGATACCGCCACGGGCTGCCGGGGCACCGTCCGCAACGACCTGGTCTCCATCGACGCCAGCTATGGCCTGGGCGAAGCGGTTGTCGGCGGCATGGTCACGCCGGACAAATATTACGTCTTCACCCGTGATGACGGCCGCGAAGTCGTCATCCGGCAGATGGGCTGCAAGGACATCAAGATCGTCTACGACGAAGGGGGCGGCACCAAAAAAGTAAAAGTGCCCGAACACGAGGCCAGCCGCTGGGCCCTTTCCATCGCCCATGCCGAGTCCGTGGCCAAAGGCGTGCGCGCCATCAGCCGCGCTTACGGCGACATCATCATGGATTCGGAGTTCTGCATCGACGCCGCTGACGAGTTGTGGTTCGTGCAGGCCCGCCCCGAAACCCGGTGGAACGAAGAGTTTGAACTGCACCCGGACGTTATTTTCATGCGCCGCAAGGAAGTACACGCCGGCGCGGCGGCCAATGCCGAGGTTTTGCTTGAAGGCAACGGCGCCTCACGCGGTGCCGGGCAGGGTACGGTCAAGTTCCTGCGTTCGGCGCTGGAACTCAACAAGATCAGCAAGGGCGACGTGCTCGCGGCCGAGCGGACCGACCCGGACATGGTCCCCGGCATGCGCGTGGCTTCGGCCATTCTGGCGGATGTGGGCGGCGATACCTCCCATGCCGCCATCACCTCCCGCGAACTGGGCATTCCGGCGGTTATCGGCATCCAGCGCGTCGAAGCGTTGCGCGCCCTTGACGGCATGGAGGTAACCGTAGACGGCACCATCGGCGCCGTCTATCGCGGCCTTTTACCGTTGCGCGACGTGGGCGGCGAGATGGATCTTTCAAAGATTCCCCCGACCAAGACCAAAATCGGCCTGATTCTGGCCGACGTGGGTCAGGCCATGTTCCTTTCCCGCTTGCGGCGGATTGAGGACTTTGAAATCGGCCTGTTGCGGGCCGAGTTCATGCTGGGGAACATCGGCGTCCACCCCCTCGCGCTCGAAGCCTATGACAGCGGTGAGCTTGACGGCGTCATCCAGCGCTATCTTAAAGTGTTGGATGAGCGTTTGACGAAAACCTTGCGCCGTCAGTTGAACGCGGGGCTGATCTTCATGAACTTGCGCCTGCGCGAGTATGTCGGCCACATCACCGGCCTGGCGGAAGAAATTGACGCCCTGGCCGCGCAAGCCGGCGCCGGTTCCGAAGAGGATACTCTGGCCCTCAGGCGCCAGTCCCGCGAGCTTGAGCGCAAGCTTGACGAGTACATGGACATCGCTTCCAGGCGGCTGGACCTGCTTAAGACCACCACGGACCTTGGCGAGCACATCCGCCACGTCATGGGCTTTGACGACGAACTGGCCCTTCTGACCGGCACGGAGCCTGAAACCGTGCGCCGCCGTGGTGAAATCGACAGCTACGTCAGCAAAATGGCCGAGCGCGCCGCCACCATTCCCATGGTGCAGGAAACGCTTGATGACATCCGCACCATGCGCGAAGACGTGGGGCACCGCACGGGCATGATTTCGCAAATAGAGGCCGTGCAGAACATTCCCGAGACCATCCGCGAAGTCATCCGGGCGCGGGGCTACCGCTCCGGGCGCGAACACTATGTGCAGACTCTGGCCCAGGGCCTGGCGCTGTTCGCCATGGCTTTTTACGGCAAGGATATCATCTACCGGACAACGGATTTCAAGTCCAACGAGTACAGAAACCTTGTGGGCGGCCTGTTGTTCGAGCAGGTGGAAGACAACCCCATGCTCGGCTGGCGGGGCATTTCGCGCAACCTGCACGACTGGGAGCTTGAAGCCTTCAAGCTGGCCAGAGGCGTGTACGGCGGGCACAACCTCCAAATCATGCTGCCCTTCGTGCGCACCATTGAAGAGGCCCGCAGCATGAAACGCTATCTTGACCAGGTACACAAGATGAAAAGCGGCGATGACGGGCTGAAGGTGATCCAGATGTCCGAAATCCCCAGCAACGCCATTATCGCCAAGCAATTCCTGGAGGAATTCGACGGTTTTTCCATCGGCTCCAACGACATGACGCAGATGGTGCTCGCCACCGACCGCGACAACGCCAGCCTTTCCCATATCTACGACGAGGAAGATCCGGCCGTCATCTGGGCCATTCTGGTCACCATCTTCTCGGGCCAGAAATACGGCAAGAAGGTCGGCTTCTGCGGACAGGGCGTGTCCAACAGCGTGATCCTGCGCGGGCTTGTGGGCATCGCCGGCATCGTTTCCGCCTCTGTGGTGCCGGATACCTACTATCAAACCAAGTTTGACATGGCCGAGATCGAGTCGGAAAATATCCCGACCTCGGGGCTCGGCAAGTGGCTGCTCGGCCAGCACCACGCGGCCCTGTGCAAACTTATGGAAACCAACGGCTACGGCCATATCCTGAAAAAATACAACCAGCCCGCCGATCTTGAAGACTGGTACGAAGGCGAGCTTTCACGCCTGCACGAACACTTGCGCGAAAGCATTGATACGCCCAAAGAACGTTTTTACCGGGGCGAGCTGGAAAATTTCCGGCGCACCTTCCATAAGCCAGTGATTTACGCCAACTGGGACTGGGACTCGCTGGTGGAAGACGCCCTGCATCAGGCCGGCTTCAAAAACTTCGATGAGCAGGCAAAAGCCCTGGAAGAGCAACGTAAAAAGTCCTGGTGATTCAAAGGCATCCAACCCATACAAAAATCCCGGCAAGCGTATGTTCGCCGGGATTTTTGTATTTTGTTGTCGAAGCCAATTTTGATCGCATGCGGGCTCTGCCCGCACCCGCCAGGGCCAAAACTTTATACTCGTTTCAGCAGACTATCAATGTACGGAGAGTCGGCAAGGTCCGTCTCCTCCCGGAAGTCGTCGGGCAGGAAAAGGCGTTCCAGGCGGCGGACCCGCGACATCATGACGTCG
>JAIRTI010000252.1 GCA_031255035.1 Desulfovibrio sp. | reverse complement strand
GGCGAACCCAAATACGACCAGGCGGAATGCATCAGCAAAGGCCTGACCTACGAGGCCCCCATACGCATCAAGGTGCGCCTTGTCGTCTACGACGTTGACGAAGACAGCGGCAACCGCAGTATCCGCGACATCAAGGAACAGGACATCTATTTCGGCACCCTGCCCCTGATGACCGAAAAAGGCACCTTCATCATCAATGGTACGGAACGGGTCATCGTCAACCAGTTGCAGCGCTCTCCGGGCATTATTTTCGAGCATGACGCCGGCAAGACGCACTCCAGCCGCAAGGTGCTCTATTCATGTCGCATCATTCCCATGCGCGGCAGTTGGCTGGATTTTGACTATGACCACAAGGACATCCTCTACGTGCGCATCGACCGCCGCAGAAAGATGCCGGCCACGGTCCTGTTCAAGGCCATGGGCATGAGCAGCGCCGACATTCTGCGCGCGTTCTACAAAACCGAGTACTACAATCTTGAGAAAAAAGGCGCGGTCACCTGGGACGTCTCCCGTGATTTCTACCGCAAGGATAACGCCTTTGCCGACATAACGGATAAGGAAGGCAACGTGCTCGTCAAAACGGGCAAACCGATCAGCAAGCGCGCCTGGCGGGGCATCTGCGACGCCGGCATCGCCGCCGTTCCCGTGGACCCCGAAACCCTTGAAGGCCTTTTCCTGGCCGAGGATATCGTCAACGCCGCCAGCGGCGAGGTCGTTGCCGAAGCCGCCGAGGAGCTATCCGCGGCGCTGCTGGAAACCTTGCGCGACGCCGGCGTCAAGCGCATAGCCGTGCTGCACACCAGGGGCACGGACACCTCTTCGTCCATCCGCGACACTCTGGTCATGGATAAAACCACCGATCAGGAAAGCGCCCAGGTCGAAATTTACCGCCGCCTGAGGCCGAGTTCGCCGCCCACGCCTGAAATCGCGGCCGGTTTCTTCGACAATCTGTTCCGCTCGTCGGATTATTACGACCTGTCTCCCGTGGGCCGCTACAAGCTGAACCAGCGCCTGGACCTGCACGAGGCGCCCGACCTGCGGGTGCTGACGGACAACGATATCCTGACGGCCATCAAAATACTGGCGCAACTCAAGGATTCGCACGGCCCGGCCGACGATATCGACCATCTGGGCAACCGTCGCGTGCGCCCGGTGGGCGAACTGGTGGAAAACCAGTACCGCATCGGCCTGGTGCGCATGGAGCGGGCCATCAAGGAACGCATGAGCCTCCAGGAAGTCGGCACCCTGATGCCGCACGACCTTATAAACCCCAAGCCGGTGACGGCCGTGCTCAAGGAGTTTTTCGGCACGTCGCAGCTTTCTCAGTTCATGGATCAGACGAACTCCCTGTCCGAGGTCACCCACAAGCGCCGCCTTTCGGCCCTCGGCCCCGGCGGCCTCACCCGCGAACGCGCGGGCTTTGAGGTGCGCGACGTCCATACCTCGCACTACGGGCGCATCTGCCCCATTGAGACGCCCGAAGGGCCGAACATCGGCCTGATCGTCTCCCTGACCACCTATGCCAGGGTGAACGATTTCGGCTTTATCGAAACGCCCTACCGCATCGTCAAGGACTGCAAGGTCACGGACGAAGTCATCTACCTGGACGCCTCGCGCGAGACCGACGAAGTCATCGCCCAGGCCAACGCGGCCATGGACAAGGACGGCAACCTGCTGGACGAACTGGTCACGGCGCGCATGCACGGCGATGTGGTCAACAGCCCCAAGAATGATGTGACCCTCATCGACATCTCGCCCAGCCAGATGGTCTCCATTTCCGCCGCGCTCATCCCCTTTCTGGAGCATGACGACGCCAACCGCGCCCTGATGGGCTCGAACATGCAGCGCCAGGCCGTGCCGCTTTTGCGCAGCGTCCGACCCCTGGTGGGCACGGGCATGGAACGCGACGTGGCCCAGGATTCCGGGGCCTGCATCCTGGCCGAGGCCGACGGCATTGTCCGCTACGCCGACGCCGATCGCATCATTGTCAGCTATGACCCTTCCGTGTGCCCTGAAACCGGCGGCGTGCGCTCGTACATTCTGCAAAAGTTCCACAAGTCCAACCAGAACTCCTGCTTCGGACAGCGGCCGTCGTGCTTCCCCGGACAGGCGGTGGTCAAGGGCTCGGTTCTGGCCGACGGCCCCGGCATCGAGGGCGGCGAACTCGCCCTAGGCAAAAACCTGACCGTGGCCTTCATGCCCTGGTGCGGCTTCAACTTTGAGGACTCCATCCTCATCTCCGAGCGCTGCGTCAAGGAAGACACCTTCACCTCGGTGCATATCGAGGAATTTGAGGTAGTCGCCCGCGACACCAAGCTCGGACCGGAAGAAATCACCCGCGATATTCCCAACGTGGGCGAAGACATGCTCCGCAACCTCGACCTTTCGGGCATTATCCGCATCGGCGCCAACGTCAAGCCCGACGACATTCTGGTGGGCAAAATCACCCCCAAAGGCGAAACCCAGCTCACCCCCGAGGAAAAACTCCTCCGGGCCATATTCGGCGACAAGGCCAGGGACGTGAAGAACACCTCCCTTAAAGTGCCGCCGGGCATTGAAGGCACGGTGATCGAGGTCAGGGTCTTCAACCGCCGCTCCGGCGAAAAAGACGACCGCACCCGGAATATCGAGGACTACGAACTGGCCGAGATGGACCGCCGCGAGGCCGACCACATGCGCGCCCTTTCCGACTCCACCCGCGAGCGTTTTCTCGAACTGACGGCCGGTAAACAGCTTGCCGCCAACCTCGCCGGCAAAAAGAAAGGCGAAGTGCTGGCCGAAGCCGGCAGCGTGCCCGCCGCCAAACTGCTGGCCGAACTGCCGGTCAAGAAATTCTCCGGGCTGTTCAAAAGCAAGCAGGTCAACGAAAACATCCTGACCATGCTGGCGAATTACGACCGTCAGGTGGAGTTCATCAAAGGGATATACGATTCCAAGCGCGGCAAGGTGACCGAAGGCGACGACCTGCCTCCGGGCGTCATCAAGATGGTCAAGGTTTACGTGGCCGTCAAACGTAAGCTCAACGTGGGCGACAAAATGGCCGGCCGCCACGGCAACAAGGGCGTGGTCTCCTGCATTCTGCCCGTCGAGGACATGCCGTTCTTCGCCGACGGCAGGCCGGTGGATATCGTGCTCAACCCCCTGGGCGTGCCTTCGCGCATGAACATCGGCCAGATCATGGAAACCCACCTGGGCTGGGCGGCCAAGGAACTGGGCGAGCGGCTTTCGGCCCTTGCCCGAAGCGGCGTCGCCACCGCCGATCTGCGCAAACAGGTCAAAGACGTCTTTGAAAGCCAGGCCACGGCCGAACTGGTGGATTCCCTGTCGGACGAAGACTTCATCGACGCGGTGAAAAAGCTGCGCAACGGCATCGTCACCAAAACGCCGGTCTTTGACGGCGCCACCGAGGAAGAACTCTGGGGCTGGCTTGCCAAGGCCGGCCTGCCCGACGACGGCAAGACCACCCTGTATGACGGACGCACCGGCGAAGCCTTCCGGAACAGGGTGACCACCGGCGTCATGTACATGCTCAAACTCCACCATCTGGTCGATGAAAAAATCCACGCCCGTTCCACGGGCCCGTACTCGCTGGTGACCCAGCAGCCCCTTGGCGGCAAGGCCCAGTTCGGCGGGCAGCGCCTCGGGGAAATGGAAGTCTGGGCTCTTGAGGCTTACGGCGCGGCCTATCTGCTCCAGGAGTTCCTCACGGTCAAATCCGACGACGTGACCGGCCGGGTGAAAATGTATGAAAAAATCGTCAAGGGAGAAAACTTCCTTGAGGCCGGGCTTCCGGAATCCTTCAACGTCCTGGTCAAAGAACTGATGAGCCTGGGCCTTGACGTCACCTTGCACCAGGAGGAAGGCAAAAAGCGGCCCAAGCGCGGCGGCCTTTACATCCACAGCGAAGGCGGCTGGTCCGACCCGGTGGCCGAACGCGCGGCCCAAAGAGAGACCCGCGAGTCCCTGGCCGAAAGCCGGACGGATTTTAACGACGCCGAGGACAAAGACGACGAGCCGCTCATGGCCGTTACCGCCGAGGACCTTCCGGCGCCCATGGGAGACCAGGCGGCCAGCGGCAATGACGACGACAACCAATACTCACGCGCCGGGCGCGGTTAGCGCGTCCGGCCCTGATACCCGGGCACTCTGAGGCGTTCCGCTTTTGATAAAGCGGAACGCCGGGCGGCCGAAAAACCGCCCGCCGACGGCCCTTGCGGCTCATACATGTCGCTCGTGGCCCGGAGTCTGAATACGAAATGATTTTAGAGCACACAAGGCAGGTACCGGCATGACACTGGACGATCTCTTTACCGTCAGAGGCTCTTCAGCCACTGTTTCCAATATCAAGAACCTGAAATCCATTCAGGTCTCCATAGCCGCGCCCGAGTCCATCCGCGAATGGTCCTACGGCGAGGTCAAAAAACCGGAAACCATCAACTACCGCACCTTCAAGCCGGAGCGCGACGGCCTTTTCTGCGCCAAGATCTTCGGCCCGGTGAAAGACTACGAATGCAACTGCGGCAAATACAAGCGCATGAAGCATCGCGGCATTGTCTGCGAAAAATGCGGCGTCGAGGTCATCGCCTCGAAAGTCCGCCGCGAGCGCATGGGGCACATCGAACTGGCGGCGCCGGTGGCGCACATCTGGTTCCTCAAGACCCTGCCCTCCAAAATCGGCACCCTGCTCGACATCACCATGGCGGACCTTGAAAAGGTCCTCTATTTCGACTCCTATATCGTGCTCGACCCCGGCAGCACCAACCTGAC
>JAIRTI010000239.1 GCA_031255035.1 Desulfovibrio sp. | reverse complement strand
GCCGGTCAAGCCCTCGGCTTTCAAATAGGCCAGGCCCTCACGGACAAAATCGGCATGGGCCTGCCCTGTGTCGATACCCGGACAAAAACCGGCGGCCAGGGCGTGGCTTTCAGGGTCGGTCAGGTTGCCTCGAAAATACGGCCAGGCCCGGCAAATGTCCGGCTTGGCCGGATGCACGGAACAGCCCAGGCCCTGGATGAAAAAAACGCATGCGCCGTCCCTGGACCGGATATGGAGCTTTTTCCCGCGCCGTTCGCCATAGTTCCGCTCAAAGACTTCCGCGTCAAGGCCAAGATGGACGCACAGGCGTTCAAGGTCGGCGTCGCTCGTGACAATGCCGCCGCTGCCTTCGCAGCAATGGCCGCACATCCGGCAATGAAAGGCCGTCTCGCAAGAATCGTCCGCGCAAAAATCATCCACGCCCGTCCCCATATTGTCCTTTTACGGCGCTTGCCGTTTCTATGGCGTCCTATTTCGTCCGCCCAGCAACCGTTCATGCTCTACCATGAGGCAGGCGTCCTCCACAACGGCAATATTGTGCTCGGCCAGCAGCGCCGCGGCCTCGGGACTGCTGATGCCCGCCTGCATCCAGAACAGGGCGGGCTTCACGGCCAGCCCCGCGCACTCTCGGGCGTGGGCCAGGCAATATTCGGGCGCTCTGAACACATCCACGATGTCCACAGGCCCCTCCAGGACGGACAGGGACGGACAGGCCGGCAGACCCCAGACCACGCGACGGTTCGGGTGCACCGGGATGACCGTATACCCCGCCTCCAGAAGATAGCGCCCCACCCCGTCCACGGGCCGGCCGGGGCGATCGTTGGCGCCCACCACGGCAATGACCCTGGCCCGCTCAAGGATGCGCTTCAGGCTGTTCTCTTCCATTGAACCCTCTTGGTTCCCTTTCGGACGGCGGCTGGTTTTCCTTTACCCGCATTAGCAAAGCCAAGGGCATACTCGCCCTGAATGAGAATTGCCGGGCTTTTGCCGAAGTTCCGTCTTTGCGCCTTGACCGTCGTCCATGATTCATGCGAAAATTACGCGCCGCTTTCGTCCGCCCGCAACGGTACAAGCCGGCATTTCTTTATGTTTCGCCATGCGCAGGAGAGCAGCAATGATTTTCGACGTTGTCAGGGAGACCATTCCGCGTGATGAACTGGCGGAGTTGCAGCTTACCCGTCTGAAGAACCAATGCGACCGAGTGTATGCCAATGTGCCGTTCTACCGCAAGGCGTTTGACGAAGCGGGCATAAGCCCGGCCGAGATCCGAAGCCTGGACGATCTGGCCCGCCTGCCTTTTACGGAAAAACAGGACTTGCGCAACGGCTACCCCTACCAGATGTTCGCCGTGCCCAAACAGACCATCGTCCGCCTCCACGCCTCCAGCGGAACCACCGGCAAGGCCACTGTCGTGGGCTACACTAACCGCGACCTCAAAATATGGGCCGATCTCATGGCGCGCTCGCTGGCCGCGGCGGGCCTCACCTCCCAGGATTTTATCCATAACGCTTACGGCTATGGCCTGTTTACCGGCGGCCTCGGCGCGCACTACGGCGCCGAACGCCTCGGGGCGACCATCATTCCGGTCTCCGGCGGCGGCACCAAACGCCAGGTGCAATTGTTGCGCGATTTCGGCGCCACCGGCATTACCTGCACGCCCTCTTACGCGCTCTATTTATACGAAGCGGCCCGCGCCGCCGGTATCGACATCAGGGAACTGCCGCTGCGCATCGGCGTGTTCGGCGCCGAACCCTGGACCGAGGAGATGCGCGCTGAAATCGAGCGCAAGCTTGGCATATCCGCTTTGAATATCTATGGATTATCCGAGGTCATGGGGCCGGGGGTCGCCCAGGAATGCGCCGAGAGCAAAAGCGGCATGCATATCTGGGAAGACCATTTCCTGCCGGAAATCATCAACCCTGTTACCGGGGAAAGCCTTCCCGCAGGCAGCGCCGGCGAACTGGTCATCACCACCCTGACCAAAGAGGGCATCCCGCTCATCCGCTACCGCACCCGCGACATCACCAGCCTGGACTACACGCCCTGCGCCTGCGGCCGCACCCACGCCCGCATCACCCGCCTGCAAGGCCGCAGCGACGATATGCTCATTATTCGCGGGGTCAACGTCTTTCCACAGCAAATCGAAGCCATTCTCGTGGATATGGAAGGCCTTTCTCCCCATTATGAGATCGTGGTTTCCCGCGAAGGCAACCTCGATCATCTGGAAATCAAAGTCGAATTTTCCGAGGACATGTTCATCTCGGATGAAATCCGCCATATCCAGAAGCGGGAAAAAGGTCTGCAAAAAGCCATCAAAGACTACCTGGGCGTCACCGCCAACGTCCGCCTGGTCGAACCGCAAAGCCTGAAACGCTACGAAGGCAAAGCCGCGAGAGTCAAAGACATCAGGTAAACGCCAAAGCTCACAAGTATGGAAAAAAGAATGCCTCCGGCGGCCAAAGGGGCGCTGCCCCTTTGGCATCCCCGCCGGGGGAAATGATTTCCCCCGGACCCCCTCAGTTGGGTAACCTTCCCTGGTGTTGCCCACACGCCACAGGGGCGCACAGCGTTTCGCACACCATTCGCCGGGTACAGGGCCGGCCAGGCCCTGGCGGGTGCGGGCAGAGCCCGCATGCGATCATATTGGCTTCGACAACAGAAGAACCGGGGCGCTGCCCCGTACCCCCTCAATGCCTTTACCCGCGATCTGAAGGCCCCGGCTATTCCGCCAGTTTTTTAATCAGCAAATTGTTGACCAGGGCCGGGTTGGCTTTGCCTTTGCTTTTGCGCATCACCTGTCCGACGAAGAAGGCCAGGAGTTTGGTCTTGCCGCTTTTGTAGCCTGCGACCTCGTCCGGGTTTTCCGTCAGGGCTTCGTCAACCAGGCGGTCCAGTTCTCCGGCGTCGGAAACCTGGGCCAGACCTCTTTCCCTGGCCAAGGCTTCGGGCGAGGCGCCGCCGCTGAAAAGCTCGGGGAAAATCTCGTGAGCCATGCGGCCGCTGATGGCGCCGGAATCGACAAGCGCCGCCAGTTCAGCCAGTTTGTCCGGCGCCATGGCCGCCTCGGCCGGGGCAATGCCGGCTACGGCGCATTCCCGCAGGAAGTCGCTCTGCATCAGCGCCGCCACGCGCCTTGGCTGCCCGCCTTTGGCAACGGCGCTTTCAAAGTAGTCGGCCGCTCCTTTTTCCGCCACAAGGGTCCGGGCTTCATCGTCGTTCAGGCCGTATTGCTTGATAAAGCGCGCGATGCGCGGCGCCGGCAGTTCGGGCATATCCGCGCGCCAGGCCGCTATGATTTTCTCCGGCACGATGACCGGCGGCAGGTCGGGGTTGGGGAAATAGCGGTAGTCGTGGGCGTCCTCCTTGCTGCGCATGGCCTGGGTCACCTGCTTGACGGCATCGAACAGCCGGGTTTCCTGCAAAATGGGCTCGCCGTCTTCCAGGCAGGACTTTTGCCGTTCGATCTCATACTCTATGGCCCGTTGCACGTTGCGGAAAGAGTTCAGGTTCTTGGTTTCCGTGCGCGTGCCAAAGGCCTCGGCGCCCTTTTCGCGCAAGGAGACGTTGGCGTCGCAGCGCAGGCCGCCTTCTTCCATGTTGCCGTCGGTGGTGCCGATGGCCACCAGGATGGCGTGCACCTGGCGCATGTATTCGGCCGCCTCCTCGGCGCTGCGGATGTCGGGTTCGCTGACGATTTCAATCAGGGGCGTGCCCGCCCTGTTCAGGTCCACCAGGGTCACGCCCTGGCCGTGGACGCATTTGCCGGCGTCGTTTTCCAGGTGGATTCGGGTGATGCCCACGCGCGTCGTCTCCCCGTTCACCGTGACCTCAAGGTGGCCGTGCTCGCAGATGGGCGGTTCAAACTGGGAGGTCTGAAAACCGTCCGGCAGATCGGGATAAAAATAGTTTTTGCGTGAAAAAAGGGAATAACCGTTGACCGTGCAGTTCAGGGCGATGCCCGCCCTGACCGCCAGTTCAACCGCTTTTTCGTTCAAGCGGGGCAAAGCGCCGGGAAAGCCGGCGCAGACCTCGCAGATATGTTCGTTGGGCTGCGCGCCGAAGCCTACCGGGCAAGAGCAAAAGAGCTTGGAGGCGGTCTTCAACTGCGCGTGTACTTCAAGACCGATAACCGCTTCATACGAGGCCATGCTTTCTCCTTGAAATGAAATACCGGAAAAACCGCCGGCCCGCGCGACCCCGCGAAAAGTCAAACGGCTGCCGGGCAAACGGAAAAGAAGCGAACGGGTCTTTTTAGCAACCTTGCGGGCTGTCGTAAAGTATCCCGGCAAACGCGACGGCAATTCTGATTTTGTCGAAGCCAATTTGATCACATGTGGGCTCTGCCCACACCCGCCAGGACCTTGCCGGCCCTGGACCCGGCGAATGGGTGGCTGATAGTGTTGCCCTTTTGATACGCGCAGTCGGAACCCAAACTGAGGGGGTCCGGGGGAAATCATTTCCCCCGGCGGGGTCCGGGG
>JAIRTI010000145.1 GCA_031255035.1 Desulfovibrio sp. | reverse complement strand
TCCCTTTCCCCGCCTTGTTTTACTCGGCGTTTTGTTCAGCTTTCTGCTGGCGAGTTCGGCTTTTGCTGCGGGCGGATTCACCGAAAACAGGCCGGGCGGTTATACCGGCCCAGGGCCGGGTATAATCACGGTCAAAGAGGCCATGGGGCTTCGCGATGACGCGAATGTCGCCCTACGTGGCCATATCGTGCAGCACCTTGGCAAGGATAAGTATCTTTTTAAAGATGATACCGGCAGCATTCGTGTGGAAATCGACCACGACAAATGGGAAGGGCAGTCCGTCGGCCCGACCGACCCGGTGGAAATCATCGGCGAGATAGACAAGGATTGGAACAGCGTCGAGATTGACGTCGACCGCGTCATCAAACGCTGAACCGGCCGAACGCACGGGGCCGCCGCGCCACGGAGAGTTACGCGGCGGCCTGAACCTTCATCACGAGGGGTCCGTTTTCTGTTGTCGAAGCCAATTTGATCGCATGTGGGCTCCGCCCACACCCGCCAGGGCCTGGCCGGCCCCAGCTTCGTACCTGGACCCGGCGATTGGGTGACTGTAGTTGTGCCCTGTTGCTACGCGCAGCCGGAACCCAAACTGAGGGGGTCCGGGGGAAATCATTTCCCCCGGCGGGGATTCCAAAGGGGCAGCGCCCCTTTGGCCGCCGGAGGCATTGCCTTTCAAAGTTACTTCGCTTCGGGCCGTTCGAGCCGCGCCTTTGCCATGGAAGCCGATTTCTTTTCGTTACTGTGTACTTGCGCACACTTTTTCAGTACGCTTGATCAGGTCCGGGCCTGAAAGGTCCGGTATCATCCAAGGAGCGCGCGCGGCGTCGCCGTCGCGCCAAACAAGGATAAGATGATGCGTATTCTCGTGGTTGACGACAACAGCAACAGTCTGCAAAGCCTTTGCCTTGTTTTGAAAGACCTGGGGCACGAGCCGCGCGGGCTTGAAGACCCCGAGGAGGCGCTCCTGCTGACCGGGAAAGAGTTTTTTCCCTTGATCATCACGGATATCCGCATGCCCGGCCTGGACGGGCTGGAGCTGCTTTCGCGGCTCAAAGCCGAACAAGCCACGGCGCAAAGCGACGTGGTGCTGATTACCGGCCACGGCGACATGGCCACGGCCGTGGAGGCCCTGCGTCGGGGCGCTTACGATTATCTGAACAAGCCGATCAACGCCCGTGAACTGGCCTCGGTTGTCGACCGCGTCGCCGAACGGCAGTCCCTGGTCCTTGAGAACCGTGAACTGAAGATAAACATGGACAGGCAGGTCAGCAAAGTGGCCGCCGCCATCAGGGAAGACCTGGAAAAAACCCGCCGGGCCTTGCGGGAGATAGAGGGCATCGGCCTGGTCATTGCCGAGTCCCAGGTGATGGTCGACCTGCTCCGCGAAGCCCTGATTCTCCATGCCGAACCATCGGTCCCGGTGCTTATCGAGGGCGAGACCGGCACGGGCAAAGAGGTGATGGCCAGATATATCCATTACGGCGAAGGCATTGTTGAAGAGCCCTTCCTGGCCATCAACTGCGCGGCCATACCCCATGAGCTTTTTGAAAACGAACTCTTCGGGCACGAGGGCGGCTCGTTCACGGGAAGCCGCGCCGAGGGCGCGCCCGGAAAGTTTGAACAGGCGGGCAAGGGCACGCTCTTTCTGGACGAAGTGGCGGAAATGCCCTTGACCTTGCAGCCCAAGTTGTTGCGGGTTCTTGAAGAACGAAGCTTCTACCGGGTGGGCGGCATGAAGAAAAGGCGTTTCGAGGCGCGCATCGTGTGCGCCGGAAACCAGGATATCGCCCGGATGGTCGAGCGGGGCGCCTTTCGGCGGGATCTGTACCATCGTCTCCGGGTGGGGCATTTGTTCCTCCACCCCTTGCGCGAACGGCCTGAAGACATCCGCGCCCTGGCCGAGCACTTCCTCATGCGCGAGGCGGCGAGAAAGAAAAAACAGTTTCGGGGCCTGGCGCCGGCCACCCTTGCCGCGCTTCGGCGCTACCCCTGGCCGGGCAACGTGCGCGAGCTTGAAAATACCATAGAGCGGGCGGTCCTCATGCATGACGCCGATCTGTTGCAGCCCATGCACATCAACTTCCTGTTCCAGGGCGGCGGGGGCCATCCGGCGCCGGCGGAGCAGGCCGGCGCGTCCGGGCGCGGGGAGGCCGTAGCGGCGGCTTCAAACGCGGAAAGGTCGGGGCAGGGGGCCTTTGACTTCAGCAAACCGGAAAGCCTTGTGCTGCCGGAAACGCCCTTTGTCCTGGATGACTTGATGGACGCCGTGGTCAATGCGGCCATAGAGCGTTTCGACGGTAACAAAAGCAGAGCCGCCGCCTTTCTCGGCATTTCCCGGTTCGCTTTGCACAGACGGATGACGAAGGAAAAGCAGTAGGGACGCCCACACCCGCCAGGGCCTGGAGCGGAGTAACTTTGAAATATAATGCCTCCGGCGGCCAAAGGGGCGCTGCCCCTTTGGAATCCCCGCCAGGGGAAATGATTTCCCCTGGACCCCTCATTTGGGTTCCGGCTGCGCGTGCCAAAAGGGACATAACATCAGTCACCCAATCGCCGGGTCCAGTACGAAGCTGGGGCCGGCAAGGCCCTGGCGGGTGCGGGCGGAGCCCGCATGCGATCAAACTGGCTTTGACAACAGATTAAGGAGACAAACCATGCAATACACTCTGCGCGACGTGGCCTCGGTCATCCGCAGCAAAAATGCGGGGCCCTACGAACTGACCTTTGACGTCATTTTCAAGGACTTCGCCCTGTATGAAAAGGCCAGGGCGGCGGAGATACTGACCAAAGAACGCTTTGCCGCCCTGTACGGCATCAGCGTCGGCGACGTCATCGCCCTGATCTGGTTCGACCCGGCCAAGGCCGTGAAGGTGACCATTGCCAGGCCCATGGTCTCGGGGCATCTGGGCGAAAGCGACGTCTACGGCGCGCAACAGCATGCGCCGCTTATCAACTTTGCCTTCAGTCTATGAAATACCTGCGCAGTCTCATCCAGGAATATTCAATATATTCCTTGTACTTCGCCCCAAGAGGCAAAGAGCGCCTGCTGTTTCTCGGCGATCAGATCGGCCGCCGCCATTTGTATTTTGAGGATAAGCTCATCGGCGTCATCGGCGACGCCGGTTCGGGCAAGTCGTCGCTCATCCGGGGCATGTTTCCGGGGCTGGAACTGACGAACGACGATGACCGGCTGGACGTCCGGAAAATAATGCAGGCCAGGGATCTGGAAGAAAGCTTCGCCAACGCCACCACCCTGCACATCGACATGCGTTTTCAGACCGCGTTCGTGCAGATGCATGAAATCGTGGACTTTGTGAACCGGGCCATGGAGCACGGCCGCCGGGTGGTGGTGGAGCATTTCGACCTGCTGTACCCGGCCCTTGAGATCCCGGCGGACATCATGATCGGCATCGGCGAGGAAATTATCGTGGTCCGGCCGTCGATTTTCGGGCCTTTGCCGCAAAACGTCTACGATGTCGTCCATGTCTCCCTAAAGTACCGCAAGATGGCCCATACCGTGGAAGACATGACCATCCAGATACTTGAGGACGAGTTTCATGTGGACCACAAGATTTTTTTCAGCTCGGACATCAAAAACGGCTTCCTGCTGCGTTTCACCGAAGCCGTGGACATCGACCTGGAAAAGCTGGCCGAACGCATTGACCGGCGCCTTTGCGAAAACCTGCCGGTGCATTACCACGATGACGGGCACATCAAGATAGGGGACACGGTCATGCGCTGTTCAGGGCCGCGCCTGCATATGCGCAACACGTCGGAGATAACGGATTTCAAGCTGATCAAAGAATTCATATGGGATCCGAAAACCGAAACCCATTGCCTGGTGGGCGTTCTGGGCCCCACGGACGAGGACTTCCACAAGCTGAACAGCTTTCGGTACGACAGCGCCGATCTGCGCTGAGCGCCGTTGCCGATCAGCGCCGGGCGCGTGTTCAGGCGTGACTCTGAAAAAAGGCCCCCGAAAACGAGAGCCTTCCGTAGAAATTTGTCATGCTGCTATTGGCGATTGCCATGTTCCCGAGCATACCAGATCGCATAGGCGCAACCGCCCCCAATTACAATGGCTGTCACCGCATAGAATAGAATGCTCATTTTGGAGCCCTCCAAAGCTTATACCCGGCGTAGGACATAAGAAGCCCGCATCCGAAAACATACAAATCGCTGCTTACAAAGGCAACCGCGATACACGCTGCGCCGGCCATTGCCAAAACATTTGACCAGTAAGCCATAGCGCCTCTACTTGATATATAACTATTGCGCGGCATATTTGCAATGCCTTTTCCCAGCAATTCTCATTTTGATGAAGCCAATTTGATCGCATGTGGGCTCTGCCCACACCCGCCAGGGCCTTGCCGGCCCCAGTTCCGTCCCTGGACCCGGCGATTGGGTGGCTGATAGTGCTGCCCTGTTGATGTGCGCAGTTGGAACCCAAACTGAGGGGGTCCGGGGGAAATCATTTCCCCCGGCGGGGTCCGGGGCAGCGCCCCGGCCGCCGGAGGCATTGCCTTTCACAGTCGGCGCATGGGAGTCCGCGAAAAGGCTCACAATGAGAATTGCTGCCGCTCCTCCTTCGTTCCTATCCCGTTTTTGCCGGACTGAACGTCTTCGATATGGTTCGCGTCAGCCGTAGAGGGCGCGCAAGGGGTCGTTCTTCATCAATTCCTTCACCCGGCGCAGGTCGTCGGGCGTGTCCACGCTCAAGGTGCGCTCGCTGATTGGCGCCATGCGCACCCGGCCGCCGTTTTCCAGAATACGCATCATGTCGACGGATTCGATAATCTCCAGCGGGCTTTCCGGCAGGCTGTTGAATTCCAGCAGAAAATCGCGCCGAAAGGGAATGATGCAGACCTGCTTGCGCATGGGCACGTGGGGGCAGCCTTTTTTGCGCGAGGGCACGGGCTCGCGGGAAAAATACAGGGCGTTGCCCGCGAGGTCGGTCACCACCTTGACCTCGGCCGGGTCTTCGAATTCCGTCTCGTCGGCCATGTCGGCCATCAGGTTGACCACCTGCAAATCCGGGTCCTTGAGCATGGGGGCGAGGGCCGCGTCTATCATGCCGGGGGTCACCATGGGCTCGTCGCCCTGCACCATGACCACGATGTCCACGCGTTTTCCCGTGGTCTTTTCGATGGTCAGCATGGCTTCGGCCGTGCGGTCGGTGCAGCGGGTGTGGGCGTCTGAGGTCATGACGGCCGTCAGGCCCCGGATGGCGGCGTATTCCATGATGACGTCGTCGCAGGTGGCGATATAGGTGGAGGCGATGGCCCGGCACATGGCGGTGCGCAAGGCCACATGCCCGACCATGGGGATGCCGTGGATGTCGGCAAGCGGCTTGCCGGGGAAGCGCGACGAGCCCATGCGGGCCGGAATGACGGCGATGATGTTCATGAACGTGCTTTTTCCTTTTCGACAAGGTAGCCCAGAGCGCTTGTCAGGGTTGGGTTGACTTCCCGGTGCACATCTTCAATGACGCGCAAAATGCCCTGCCCCAGATCCGTGGACAGGCGCGGCACCATCTTCTTCCCGATATGCGGGCTGAAGGAGTAGGGCGTTATCTCGTAATGCCCGGTTTTGCCGTCGCCCAGAAAGGCGAAGTCGATTTCCTTGCCCAGCATTTCCGCGATCATCTTCAGCAGATCCTCCACGCGCATGGGCTGGCTGCCGGTGAGCACGATGTTGCTGTCCGCGTATTCAGGGTCAAGAATCTCGACGCTGCACAGGGCCGCGTCTTCAACATGGATATACTCCCTCAAGGCCGTGGGCAGCCCGAAATATTCAATGCGCCCAGTCTCCAGAGCCTCGCGCACGAAGCGGTAGATGGCGTTGCGCCGGTCGGCGCGCGGCCCGTACAGCGACCCGTAGCGCAGAATGGTGTAGGGAAGGTCGTAGACTTGCCGGTAATTTTCTATGTACAGCTCACAGGCCTGTTTGCTGCACCGGTAAAAGCCCCCTGCCTTGCTGTACACGTAGAGGGAGCTTGCGAAGACAAAGCGCTTGACCTTGGCCTTGCGCGCCGCTTCCAACAGGATGATGGCGCCGAGAATATTCAGGCGGGCCGTATCGAGCGGGCGGTCTCCGGCTTCGCCGATATCGGATATGCCGGCAAAATTGTAGACCGCGTCCGCGCCGGCCGTGGCCGCGTCCACGGCGGCTTCGTCAAGGATGTCGCCGCTGATCATGACCTGATCCGGCCGTATCCAGGGCGAAGGCCGCAGGTCAAAGACCGTGACATCGTGTCCGGCGTCGGAGAGTTTGTCGCAGACGTGCGAGCCCAGAAAGCCGGCGCCGCCGAAAACGGTGATCTTCATAG
>JAIRTI010000179.1 GCA_031255035.1 Desulfovibrio sp. | reverse complement strand
CCGCCATCATGACCTTAAGCGATATTAAGCAAAGTTTTTACACCCGCAGTTTTGATATCGCCGGAATTGAAAACTGGCTTTCAGGGCTTGCGCTTATATGCGTTCTGCTGGTCGCTTTTATTTTATATCGGGCCATCAAGGCCCGGCGCGTCCGTTATAATCCCTACGGCAGGATAGGCGACGCCAAGCTCATTCGCGAAATCATGCAGACGGCCTTTGATCAACGCCGTCCTTTTGAAGTACAGATGTGGATGGAGGCCGGCCAGCGCCGACCCACCTTGCGCTGTTCGCCCAAATATCTCGGCCAGGATAACTTCACCATTGAGATCAACGGACTGAAGAGCCTTTCCGACCGCTGGATCGGCCGCCAGGTGGCGGTGTTCTTTCGCATCATGTCCGGCAAGGATTTCACCTATTATACCTTCACGTCGTGTATTGACGGCATCCACATGCCGGGGCAGGACACATGCCATGTCACGCTGCCCATGCCCGAACGCCTGGAGAACAGACAAAAGCGTTCTTTTCTGCGCATAACGCCGCCCAAGGAATTTTTTATGGGCGGCGCGCTCTGGCACGGCGCCAACATGCCGCCGCCGGAAAAACTGGGCGAGATTTCCGCCTGGCCCCGCCCCAGGTTGCTGTGTATACCGGACAGGCTGGAACAGTTCCGCGTGCTTGACCTGTCGGCGGGCGGGGCGCGGTTGCGCATTTCCCAGGAAGTGGCGCTTGCCCACAGCCTTCACGCCAATTCCGTGGAACAGGTGATTCTCATGCTGGATCTGTTCGACCCGGAACAAAGACGGCGTTTGCGCTTCTGGCTGCGATGCCGGGTACAGAGAGTCTGGATTGAACACGCCAGCCGCGACATTTATATGGGGCTGCAATGTCTCGCCTGGGCGCGC
Source organism: Desulfovibrio sp. (assembly GCA_031255035.1). GTDB lineage: Bacteria > Desulfobacterota > Desulfovibrionia > Desulfovibrionales > Desulfovibrionaceae > Frigididesulfovibrio. The sequence goes on along the minus strand of JAIRTI010000179.1, from coordinate 1,680 downwards.
CCGAAAGAAAGACCCCACAGGCACTCCCCGGCGGGCATCGAATGGCTGCGACTTTCAGGCGCCAACGAGGTCGAACCTTTGGGCAACTGGGTCATGCGCCGCCATCTTGAGCTGTTCCGCGAACATCCGCCTGAATTTTATCCATAAAGATCATTCGTAGAAACGCCTGGAGGGCGACATTGGACGACAGCGCAGACAGCGGCAGTATATGGCAACGATTCGGCAGGCTTTTTCACGGAAAACACGCCGACACCGTCGAGCAAGCCATTCGCGAGGCCAGCGAAGACGGCGAACTGGACAAAGAGGAAGGCTCGATGCTTCTTTCCGTCCTGACCCTTGACGAACTGCAAGTCCAGGACATCATGACCCCGAGGACCGATATCGCCTGCGCCCCTGACGATTTCGACATCCGCAGCCTGGCCGAATTCATTATCGCCACAGGCCATTCGCGCATTCCCATCTACAAAGGCAACCACGACAACATCATCGGCATCGTGCACGCCAAGGATCTGCTCGAACATATCCTGGACCCCGCCGAGCGGCGCCTTCCGGCCACGGCCATCATGCGCGACCCGTTTTTTGTGCCCGAGACCAAGAACGTCCTGAACCTGTTGCAGGAATTCCGGGTGAGTAAAATTCATCTGGCGGTCATTCTTGACGAATACGGCGGCACGGCCGGACTTGTGACCATCGAGGACGTGCTGGAACAGATTGTCGGCGACATTGAAGACGAACACGACGCCCCGCGTGAGGCGGAAATATCGCTCCAGGACGACGGCAGCTACCTGATCAACGGCCGCGCCTGTCTGGAAGACATCAACGACGCCCTCAACCTGTCGGTTGAATCCGAAGAGGTGGACACCATGGGCGGCTATCTGACGCACCTGGCCGGCCGCGTTCCCGAGGGAGGCGAATATTTCCGCCTGGACGGCGCGGACGGCGCCCTGTTCACGGTTGTGGAAGCGGATGCCAAACAGATACACAGCGTGCGCCTTGACCTGCCCCGCGCCCCCGACCGAAAGGCGCCCGGCCCGACGCCAGACGGCCGGAACGCCGTCACGCTTGAAAACGGGAACGGCGGAACCGACCACAGGCTTTGATGATGCCGCCCTTTGCGCATCAAGGATTCCCGGCCTTTTCCGGGCGCGGAGTCATGGCCTCCGTGTTTTCTCCCGCCGGGTCGGCGGCCGCCATCGGCGCCGTCGGCGTCTTTTTCGGCCTGCCCAACCCCGTCTTTCACCTGCCGCCTCTGGTTCTGCTGTACCCGTGCTGTCTGTTCCTGCTGGCCGGGCTGGCCGATTCGTCAAAAAAAGCCTGCCTTTATGGTTTTTGCGCCGGACTGCCGGCCAATGCCGCCGGGCTGTACTGGCTGATCTTTCCCATGCGCGACGTGGCCGGAATTCCCTTTGTCCTGGCCGCGCCCACGGCCTTGCTGCTCCACGCCTATCTGGCCCTGTTCGCGGCCTTGTTCGTCCTTGCCGCGTACCGCCTTCAGCGCTTTTTTCGAACCTTTGGGGGGCTGACGGCCTTGCTGGCGCCTCCTCTTTTGGCCGGTTTGCTTTTCGGAGGCTGCGAAGTCCTCCGCGGCACGCTCTTCACCGGCTTTCCGTGGCTGCTCGCCAGTTGCGCCTTCGCCTTCTGGCCCGCCTGGATACAGGCGGCTTCGCTTGTCGGGGCATA
>JAIRTI010000140.1 GCA_031255035.1 Desulfovibrio sp. | reverse complement strand
AAGCATTTGAGCGCGGATGAATCCGCCCGCATGATTGCCGAGTCCAGGGAAAAAGCCCGCCTGGATATGGAAGCCTATCAAGAAACAGGACGCAGAGTGGGACGGCAGGAAGGACGCAGAGAAGGACGGCAGGAAGGACGGCGGGAAGGACGGCGGGAAGGACGGCAGGAAGGACGGCAGGAAGGATTGCAGGAAGGATTGCAGAAAGGATTGCAGGAAGGACGGCAGGAAGAAAAAATTGAAGTCGCCCGGAATGCCCTGCGGAAAAATATGGATCATGGCATGGTTGCTGACCTTATCGGCCTGTCCCTTGACGAAGTGAAGCGGCTTGCCGCTGACATGTAAGCTGCAATGCCTCCGGCGGCCAAAGGGGCGCTGCCCCTTTGGAATCCCCGCCGGGGGAAATGATTTCCCCCGGACCCCCTCAGTTTGGTAACCTTTCCTCGGGAAGTGATGATTTTTCGTTTTGGCGTCGTTGCCGCTATCCCGTGAGACTCGCTTCTTAAGCACAAAGGACAATATACGCTTACCTATTGAGAAAGAAAAGTGCAAGAAAATAATGATTTTTTTCAAGCGAATCAAGCGCCGCAGCCCCCCTGTCCAGCGCTTGCGCGAATGGCATGTATCTTGGCTGAATTGTTCACTAAATCAGCGCTTCCTTATTCTTGCCTCAGAAGAAAAAAGGGGATATACGGCCTGGATGAAGGGTGATGTCCGTCATCCCGAAACAGCAAAAAAATGTCACAAGAATCAAAGGCTGACGAGCATGGCTAAAAAAAACAGTAAAGGCCTCTACGCCGCTACCCTGGTCCTTTTCCTGGCAGGCGTCGGCTATTTGATGGTTACCGGCATATCGGACAACTCGGTCTATTTCCTCAACGTCTCCGAAGCCCTGGCCATGCCGGCGGACAAATTGCGGTCGGCCCGCCTTTTCGGCACGGTCAGGGGCGACGGCATCAGCAAGCTCAACGACAAGCCCGGCGTCCGCTTTCAGCTCGAAGACAAAGACAACAGCAGCGAAACGCTGTGGGTTGTTTTTGAAGGCGCTGTGCCCGATACCTTCAAAGCCGGCGCCGAAGTCATCGTTGAAGGCGGCATTGAGCAAAACTCGGGGCAGACCTTCAAGGCCGAAACCTTGATGACTAAATGTCCGTCAAAGTACCAGAAAGAAAACCGCACGTGAACGCATTGCCGTGCAATCCAGCAATTCTGATTTTGTCGAAGCCAATTTGATCGCATGTGGGCTCTGCCCACAGCGCCAGGCCGCCGGCCCCGGTTCCGTCCCTGGACCCGGCGATTGGGTGACGGGAGTGTTGTCATGTTGATACTCGCAGCCGGACCCCAAACTGAGAGGGTCCGGGGGAAATCATTTCCCCCGGCGGGGTCCGGGGCAGCGCCCCGGCCGCCGGAGGCATTGCCTTTCACAGTTGGCGAATGGGGGGCCGCGAAAAGGCTCAGAATGAGAATTGCTGGAAGCATACAGAAATGTCTTGTCATTATGCGCTTTCTGAGTAAGAGTGCATTCAAAATAAGCAACGCGGTAAAGAATACTTTAACGTGCCTGGCGCAGAGAGTCCTGTGGATATTAGTGCGGCGGTTATCCTGGCGGCGGCGCTGCTTGTCTTTGCCGGAGGACTGACGGCTCTCGGTTTCGGGCGCTCGTTCAGAGCGACCCTGGCCGTGCGCTTCATTGTTCCGCCGGCGGCCCTGCTCGGGCTGGCCGGCTGCGTTTCCGCCCTGTTGCTCGGGGTGCGCCAGGACTTTGCCCTGCCCTGGCCCCTGCCCCTCGGCAACTGTCTTTTCCGCGTCGATCCGCTGAGCGCCTTTTTCCTCGTTCCGGTTTTTTTTCTGTCCGCCCTGGCCGCCCTGGTCCTGCCGGAACGGGCCGGGCTTCTTCAAAAACAGATTCACGCCGGAAGGCACTGTTTTTTCTTCTGCACCCTGGCCTCGGGCATGGCCCTCACGGTTCTGGCCGCTGACGGCATTTTCTTTCTGCTGCTGTGGGAAATCATGTCTCTGGCGCCCTTTTTTCTTATCGCCCACAGCGACGAGAACTCCGACGGCCGTTTCGCCTCCTGGATTTACCTGATCGCGGCGCATCTGGGCGCCCTGCCCCTGCTGCTGCTTTTCAGTTTCCTCACCATCCAGGCGGGCTCTTCGGATTTCGCCGCGTACATGGTCATGCCCGCCGTGCGGCACGCGGGTTTTCTCTTCATCCTGGGACTTATCGGCTTTGGCGCCAAATGCGGACTTTTCCCGCTGCACATGTGGATGCCGGAGGCGCATTCCTCCGCTCCGGGCCATGTGGCCGTTCTTTTGTCCGGAACCATGCTCAACATCGGTCTGTACGGCATTCTGCGCCTGCTCAGCCTCCTGGGCCCTCCGGATATCGTTACCGCCTATATTTTACTGGCGGCCGGCGGGCTGTCCGGCATCATGGGCATTCTTCTGGGGCTTGGGCAGGCGGATATGAAGCGCAGCCTCGCCTACTCCAGCGCCGAAAACATGGGGATCATCCTTCTGGCCGCCGGGGGCGCGGTTCTCGCGGCCCATCATAATGCCCCGGCGGCCATGGTTCTGTTGCTGACCGGCCTTCTGCTGCACATCTGGAACCATTCCGTCTTCAAAAGCCTGCTCTTTCTGGGGGCCAACGCCGTCAAGGAAAACACGCACACAACCATGCTGCACAGGCTTGGAGGGCTGGGGAAACTCATGCCCTTCACCGGCGGCTGTTTCGCCGCCGGAAGCGCCTCGATTGCGGGCGTTCCGCCGCTCAACGGCTTCATGGGCGAGCTGCTTTTATACTGTGGTTTCGCCCTGGGCGCGGAAGCGGCCAAAGGCACGGACGCGGCCCTGCTTTTCTGGGTGGCCTTTTTCACCCTGGGCACCATAGCGGGCTTCAGCCTGTTCACCTTCAGCCGCGTTTACGGGCTGGCCTTTCTTGGCGCGCCCCGTGGCAGCGACGGCTCTACGGCCCGCGACCCCGACGCCTTCCTTAAAAGCGCCATGTTCGTCCTGGCCGGCCTGTGCCTCGGCGTCAGCCTTGCCGGGCCGCTTCTGCTGCGCCTTCTGACGCCCCTGCTCGCCTGGTTTTCCGAACTTCTTTCTCTTGCCCCGCCGGCCGAGGCGGCGTTCGCCATGCCGGCCGCGCTGCTGCAAGGCTACGCATGGGCGGGCTGCGGCCTGTTCGCGCTTCTGGCCGTGATCTTTCTCGCCCGCTCCCGGATCATGCGCGGCAACCCCGAGGCCACGGTCAGCGACACCTGGGGCTGCGGCTACACCGCGCCGAGCGCGCGCATACAGTATACGGGGGGCTCCTTCTCCTTCAGCCTTTCCCTTTTGCTGCGGCCTTTGATCCGTCCCCAGATGTTTGCGCCCGCGCTCAAAGACATTTTCCCCGGCCCGGCCGGCGCTTCGGTCAGCAGCCCGGACTGGCCGACGGCCGTCTGGACCCGTCTGTTCTTCAGGCCGGTGACCGTGCTGAGCGAACAGGCCAAGAACCTCCAGCACGGCCTGCTGAATATCTACATTCTCTATATCCTGATCGCCCTCATGGCGGCCCTGGTCTGGGCATTGGGGCGGACATGACGGCCCCTCTCGCCCCTCTTGCCCCTCTTGTCGGCTGCGTCCTGTCGCTGTTGTTCGCCCCGCTTCTGCCCGGCATCATCAACCGGGTCAAGGCCTGGGTCGGCGGCAGGCAGGGACGCCCGCTCCTGCAACTGTATTATGACCTTTTCAAGCTGCTGAAAAAGAGCGCGGTCTATTCGCGGCACAGCGGCTGGATGTTCCGGCTCGCGCCCGTGGCCGGCCTTGCCGCCGCCCTGATGGCCCTTGCGGTGCTGCCCTTTGGCGCTCTGGGTTCCCTGGTTTCTTTTCCGGGCGACTTTATCTTTCTTGCCGGGCTTTTCGCCCTGGCCCGCTTCACCCTCATCCTGGCCGCGCTGGATACGGGCAGCGCCTTTGAAGGCATGGGCGCCGCCCGCGAGGCCATGTTCTCGGCCCTGGGCGAACCGATTTTTCTTTTCTGCCTGATGATCCTCGGCTACCGTTCCGGGATGTACAGCCTGGCGCTCATGCTGGGCGACATCAAGCCCGTGGTCTGGACGGCGGACTGGCCCTTCTTTCTGATGCTCGCTTTTGCCTTCTTTCTGATATTGTTGTTGGAGAACTGCCGCATCCCGGCGGACGACCCGAACACCCACCTTGAACTGACCATGATTCACGAGGTCATGATTCTCGACCACAGCGGCCCGGACCTGGCGCTGCTGGAATACGCCTCGGCCCTGAAGCTCTGGATATTTTCCCTGATCATCGCCGGCGTCCTGCTGCCCGGTCCGGGCGAAAGCCTTCCTGTTGCCGGCCACGCCGCCCTGACTTTGCTTATTGTTTTTACGGTGGCCGCGCTCGTGGGCCTGGTGGAATCCGTCATCGCCCGCTTCCGCATGGAAAGAGTGCCGCAAATACTCAGCCTGGCCGGCAGCTTTGTCTGCCTTGCGGCCTTGAGCCTGTGGAGCTGACATGACCTCCATCCTGTCAACGGCCGACGGTCTGAACGCGGCTCTGGGCCTCATCATCATTACCGATCTGGCTCTGCTCGGCGCGGAACGCCAGCGGCTGTCCATCCGCCTCATCGCCAATCAGGGCGTGCTGCTCGGCCTTGTGCCGGTGCTGGCGTACAATGGAACGCCCGACATGTATCTTATTGCCGTATCCGCCATCTTTTTGATCATCAAAGGCGTGATCCTGCCGCTTCTTCTCAGAAGAACCCACAGGCAACTGCCCTCGCAGCAGCTTCCGAAACCGTACCTCGGCTATTCGGCCTGCGCGCTGCTCGGCATTATCGGTTTCGCCCTTTCCCTGTGGATAGGGGGCCGCCTGGGAATCGCCGCCAACCCGCTGTTTTCGCAGGTTTTCCCCATAGGCATGGCGACCATCTTCACCGGGTTGCTGCTCATTGTCAGCCGCAAGGAAGTCCTGAGCCAGTTGTTCGGCTACCTGGTGCTGGAAAACGGCATTTTCCTCCTGGGCGCGCCCATGGCCGAACAGGAAAGCTTCTGGCTTGAGCTGTCGATTCTCTTGGATATCATGGTGGCGGTGTTCGTCATGGGGATCGCCATCCATCACATCAACCGCGCGTTTCATTCCACGTATGTGGACCATATCGCCTCGTTGAAGGATTAGCGATGATCCTCGCCCTGCTCTGCCTGCCCTTTGCCGCCGCCCTGGCCTCGTGGTTCATCCCGGCCCACGGACCGAGGCGCGTTCTGCTGGCGCTTACCGCCGGAGTGGAAATGCTTCTGGCCTTTGCCTGCTGGATGGTCGAGCCGACGCCGTTTTTTGGCGGCGCCTTTTATTTGGACGCCATGGGCCGCCTCGTCCTGACTTTGACGACCATCCTTTTTTTCGCGGCCTCTCTGTACGGCATCGTCTATCTCAAAGGAGAAGACTCCGGCGTGCGCAAGGACTTTGTCCAGGGGCTGCATTTTTCCAACGCTCCGGAAGCCACTTTTACCGCCTGCCTGCTGCTTTTTTTGTCAACGGCCGTTCTTGTGGCCGTCACCAGGCACTTAGGGATCCTGTGGGTGGGCATTGAAAGCACGACCCTGGTCAGCGCGCCTCTCATTTATTTCCACAGGCACCGCCGTTCCCTTGAGGCCACCTGGAAATACCTGATGATCTGTTCCGTGGGCATCGCCCTGGCCCTGGTGGGCAACATTCTCCTGGATATTTCCATGCAGAGCGACGCCGGACACGGCGCCAGCATGATCCTGGACGCCATGCTTGAGAGGGCGGAAAACGTGCATCACGGCTGGTTCAAGGCGGCCTTTGTCTTTCTGCTCATCGGCTATGGAACGAAAATGGGCATCGCCCCCATGCATACCTGGCTGCCTGACGCCCACAGCGAAGCGCCGTCGGTGGTCTCGGCCCTGCTCTCCGGGGCGCTGCTGAACTGCGCGTTCCTCGGCATTTACCGGGCCTGCGAAATCAGCGCCGCCGCCGGGCTCGGCGACTTCTCCGGGCAGCTTCTCATGGCCTTCGGCTTTTTTTCCATGGTCACGGCCGCGCTCTTCATCGTCGGGCAGGGGGATTTCAAGCGCATGCTGGCCTATTCCAGCGTCGAGCACATGGGCATCCTGATCCTGGCGCTCGGCGCCGGTTTTGAAGCCGCGCGCGGCGGCATCATGCACATGGCCGGGCACTCGCTGGTCAAGGCTGCGCTCTTTCTCCTGGCCGGCAACATTCTTGCCAGGTATCACACCAAATCCAGTCATGACGTGATCGGGATGCGGCGGACCATGCCCTTTACGGCTTTTCTGTGGATGGCCGGCATTCTGGCTATCTGCGGTTCGCCGCCCTTCTCGATCTTTATGAGTGAACTGTCCGTGCTCCAGGGCTTGCTTCGCCACGGCATTTTCCCGGCCATGGCCTATTTGCTGCTGCTGGGGGTCATCTTTGCGGGCATGCTGACGCCGGTGCTGCGCATGTGCGCGGGCAAAGCGCCGCACGGCATCGCCCTTGACCGCAAGGAAGCGGCTGTCTCCGTGCTGCCGTCCGCCTGCCTGTTCGGACTGGCTTTGGCGCTGGGGCTGTATATGCCCGAATGGCTCGACACCGTGCTGACCGCTGCGGCGGCGGCAACCGGCATGTGACGGGGCGCTCCATGGGTGAGAACATGACAACGCTTGAAACTCAGACTTCGGCCGCCGGCAACACGCTTTTTGTGCGCAACGGCCAGGCGGCCGCTATGGCCTCGGTGCCGGTTCTAAGCTTCGGCATGTTCGCCCACAGCCTTCAGACAGCGCTGCGCGACGGGGCCAGGTTGAGCGCGCTCTTCGCTTTGGCCGGGCGGCCCGAAACGAAAGACGAAGCGCCGTGCCGGCTGGTGGCGGTGCTTGCGCTGGACGCCGCCGGCCTCGTGCAGATACTCGCCGCCGACGTTGAAAACGCTTACCCGTCCTTAACGCCCCGCATACCACAGGCCCATCTTTTTGAGCGCGAAATCCATGAGCGCTGCGGCATCGTGCCCGAAGGCCACCCCTGGCTCAAGCCGGTGCGTTTTTCGCGCCTCGCCGGGCCGGATGTCGGCCACGCCGACTTTTACCGCATTGACGGCGACGAGGTCCACGAAGTTGCCGTCGGTCCCATCCACGCGGGGATTATCGAGTGCGGGCACTTTCGTTTTCAATGTCTGGGCGAACTGGTCATGCATCTGGAAATATCGCTGGGCTACCACCACCGGGGTCTTGAGGCCCATCTTGTCGGCGGGCCCGACAAGCGGAGCCTGCCTTTGCTGGAGACGCTCTCCGGCGATGCCGGCATCGCCCACGCCTGGGCCTGGTGTTCGGTGATTGAGGCCCTTTCCGGCCGGGAAGCTTCGCCGCGAGGTCAGTTGCTGCGCTCCCTGGCCCTTGAACTGGAACGGCTGGCCAATCACACCGGCGACATGGGCGCGCTTTCCGGCGACATTGGTTTTCTGCCCACCCATGCCTACTGCGGCCGGTTGCGGGGCGACTGGCTCAACATGACGGCCATGCTCTGCGGCAACCGTTTCGGGCGTTCTTTTCTGCGCCTTGGCGGCGTGACCTTTGATCCTGACCGGGCCTTGTCGGATCAACTGAAAAAAAGGCTCCACGCCACGGCCCGCGACGTCCGGGGGGCTTTGCGGGCCTTGTGGGATTCGCCTTCGGTCATGGCGCGCTTTACGGGCATCGGCAAAATCTCGGCGGAGGACGCCGCCGCGCTCGGACTCGTCGGTCCTGCGGCCAGGGCCTGCGGGCTGGAACGGGACGCGCGTTCCAGCCATCCGCTTGACGGCCTGCCGGCGCCGCCGGAACTTGTCAGCGCCCCGTGGGGCGACGTGCTTGCCAGAGCCAGAGTCCGCGAGCGGGAAATCCAGACATCGATCGCCTACTGCCACAGGCTGCTGGAAGACTTCATCGGCACCGACAGGGAAGACGGGGCGGACGATCATCCGCAGGCTCTGTCCGCGCCGGGCCAGATGGCGGATCCGGCGCCGGTTCTGACGCCGGACAGCATTGCCGTTTCCCTGGTCGAGGCCTGGCGCGGCGAGGTCTGCCATGTTGCCGTCACCGGAACAAACGGACGTCTGCGCGCCGTCAGCCTTGTGGACCCCTCGTTCCATAACTGGGCGGGACTGGCCATGGCCCTCAGGAACGGGCAGATTTCGGATTTCCCCTTGTGCAACAAGAGTTTCAACCTTTCCTACTGCGGGCATGACCAATAGCATTGCGCCTTCTTGAGCTTTCATCGTGAAAATGCTCTGGCGGCGTGACCCGGAGCGGAGCGAACATGCTGAATATTTTTCTTGAACGCCTGCGCCAGAAAAAACGCACGGTGCCCTACCCCAAGGCCTTGCCGCAACTGCCTCCGCGTTTTCGCGGCAGACCGCTGATCAACGCCCGGCGCTGCGACGGCGCTCAAGGGACAAATTGCCGCGACTGCGCCGACGCCTGCCCGGCCGGGGCCATTGCCTTTGACGACCGATCGCCGGTGCTGGACACGGGCCTGTGCACTTTTTGCGGGGCCTGCGCCACGGCCTGCAAACGTCAGGCCCTTTTTTTCACCACGGACTGGCGTCTGGCTTCAAGCAGCCGGGACGCCCTGCTCGTGCGTCCGGGCAACACGAAAGAACTTTTCGCGCCGAAGGGCGCGGGTTTTGCCGCCGTCTCGCTCCCCGGCCCCGAACCCCTGGGCAGCCTTGATCTGAAGGCCGTGACCCCGCCGCCCATCCGCCCCTTTGCCGGCGGGGGCGCGTTCAGACGCTCCTTCAGACTGCGGCAGGTGTCCGCCGCCGGTTGCGGGGCCTGTGAGGCGGATTTGAACGTGTTGAGCACAGTGGTCTTTGATCTGGCCCGCTTCGGAATCGATTTTGTCGCCTCCCCCCGCCATGCCGACGCCCTGGTCATTACCGGCCCGGCGCCGCGCAACATGAAGCAGGCCCTGCTCATCTGCGACGAGGCAACGCCGAAGCCCAGAGCCGTCATAGCCGTGGGCGCGTGCGCCATCTCCGGGGGTCTGTTTCATGAAAAAAGCGGCGCCACCGACGGCCAGGAAGCGGACGGAGCTTCAGCCCTTCTGCCCGTGGACCTGTATATTCCCGGCTGCCCTCCCCACCCGTATACCAACCTGGACGGCCTGCTGCGTTTTCTCGGTCTGAGCGTTCAGCGGCCAAGCGAGTAAGCGGAACCGGCAAACGGCAGGTAAAGGAAGACAGGTAGCGCGTAGAGGTCCAAGTGCAGAGCAGCAACGCCGCAGGCGTCTTGTCCGCCAAGCGCCCTTTTTCCATAAAAGCGCACCCCGGAGGGGCCATTATCGGTCTTGTCCTGTTTTTTTGCCTCTGCGCCGGCACGGGCCGCGCCGATGACGCCGCGCCGGCCGTCCCGGACCATCGCTCCTGTTCCCCGGCCTATGGGGACACCATGATAGCCGGCATGATCGGCGAGCCGAGCAACCTTATTCCCTATCTGTCGTCCGACAGCGCCTCCAGCGAAGTCGCCGGCAATTTTTATGTGGGCATGCTGAAGTATGACAAGGATCTCAACGTGGTTCCCCACGCGGCCGAAACCTTTGAAATCCTGGATGACGGACGCCTGCTGCGCTTTACCATCAAACAGGGCATCTTCTGGGAGGACGGCGTCGAATTGACGGCCGACGACGTGGAATTTCTGTACACAAAGATGATCGACCCGAAAACGCCCACGGTCTATTCCGGCGACTACCAGATGATCAAAGAGTTCCGCAAAACCGGCCGCTACAGCTTTGAAGTCGCCTATGAAAAGCCCTTTCCACGCTCCTTGAGCACCTGGATGGCCGGCATCTGGCCCAAGCACGCCCTGGAAGGGCAGGATCTGCGCGCCACGGCGCTCATACGCAAACCCATAAGCTGCGGACCCTATATCTTGCGCGAATGGACCCCCGGCGCCAAACTGCTGCTTGAGTCAAACCCCGACTATTTTGAAGGCCAGCCCTATATCGATCGCCTTCTCTACCGCATCATACCCGATGTCACCACCATGTTCCTCGAACTGCTGGCCGGCAAGCTCGACTTCATGGGCTCTTTGACCGGCCTCCAGTACCGCAATCAGGCCAAGGAAGACAATTTCGTCAATCAATACAACACGTATCGCACTCTGGCCTCGGCATACGTCTACATGGGCTACAACCTGAAAAGCCCGCTCTTTTCAGACGTCCGCGTGCGCCGCGCCCTGGCCCACGCCCTCAACAAGCGCGACATCATCAAAGGCGCGCTCCACGGCCAGGGGGAACCCACCATCGGCCCCTACAAGCCGGACGCCTGGGCTTACAACCACGAAATTCAGGACTACCCCCACGACCCCGCCAAAGCCCTTGAGTTGCTGGCCGAAGCCGGATGGACAAAGGCTGAGGACGGCGTTCTGCGCAACGCCGCCGGCCTGCCCTTCGCCTTCACCCTCTTGACGAACCAGGGCAACGAGCAGCGGATAAAGACAGCGGTCATTATCCAAAGCCAGTTGGCGGCCATGGGCATTGAAGTGAAGATCCGCACCGTTGAATGGGCGGCCTTCCTGAAGCAGTTCGTCACGCCCGGCCACTTCGACGCCATTATCCTGGGCTGGACCCTGCCTCACGACCCTGACGGCTACGATGTCTGGCATTCCTCACGCCGCGACGGCGGCCTGAACTTTATCGGATACGCGGATGACGAGGCCGACGCCTGTCTGGAGAAAGCCAGAGCCACTCTTGACCAGGAAACGCGCAAAAAACTGTATGATCGCTTCCAGGAAATTCTGCACAGGGATCAGCCTTATTGCTTCCTGTACGTGCCCTACCAGTTGACGGCCGTGCAGAAACGCTTTCACGGCATCGAACCCGCTCCGGCGGGCATTACCTACAACAGTTACCAGTGGTGGGTTCCTCTTGACGAGCAACGCTACACGATGAGCGCGCAATGATCCGCATTCAGGACATCCTCGACAAGGTCGCCCTGTACCAGCCGCCCGAAGACGTGGAACTGGTGCGAAAGGCCTATGTTTACGCGGCCGCCGCCCATGCCGGGCAGGTTCGCCTTTCCGGCGAGCCCTACCTTTCCCATCCCCTGGCCGTGGCCTTCACCCTGGCCGACATGCGTATGGACGGCGCCTCGGTGGCGGCCGGGCTGCTGCACGATACCGTGGAAGACACCAAAAGCACCATTGAGGAAATCGACGAGTCCTTCGGCGAAGATGTGGCCGACATCGTGGACGGGGTTACGAAAATCAGCCTGCTCACCTTTGACAGCAAGGAAGCCCAACAGGCCGAGAATATCCGCAAAATGATCCTGGCTATGAACGAGGACATGCGCGTGCTCTTCGTGAAACTGGCCGACCGCCTGCACAACATGCGCACCCTTGAGTATATGCGGCCGGACAAACAACGCCGCATCTCCCAGGAGACGATGGACATCTATGCGCCCCTGGCCAACCGGCTGGGCCTGCACCGCGTCAAGCTGGAACTTGAAGACCTGAGCTTTCGCTACCTGCAACCCGACGCCCACGACCACATTGCCGGCTGGATCGAAAATCATAAAGCCGACGACAGCGAATACATCAACTCCGTGATCGCCATACTCAAAGGAGTACTTGACAAAAACGGCATCCGAACCACGGTGCGCGGCCGCATCAAGCATATTTACAGCATCTACCGCAAGATGAACTCCCTGAACGTCACCCTGGATGAAATGCACGACATCATAGCCTTCCGGGCCATTGTCGCGGACATCAAGGACTGCTACGCGGCCTTGGGTCTGGTGCACGCCACCTGGAAGCCGGTGCCGGGCCGCTTCAAAGACTATATTTCCATGCCCAAGGCCAATATGTATCAGAGCCTGCACACCACGGTCATCGGCCCCCGTGGAGAGCGCATGGAAATCCAGATCCGCAGCGACGAGATGGACCGCCTGGCCGAACACGGCCTGGCCTCGCACTGGCTGTATAAGGAGGGCGGGCGCATCAAGTTAAAGGATGTGCGCGAATTCGAATGGCTGCGGGAAATGCTCGACTGGACAAAGATTGAGAGCGATTCCAAAGAATTCTTACGCTCTTTGCGCTTTGACCTGTTCAAGGATGAAATCTACGTTTTCACGCCGCGCGGTTCGGTGAAAGAACTGCCTGAGGACGCCACCTCCGTCGACTTCGCCTACCAGATCCATACCGAGATCGGGGACAGATGCGCCGGAAGCAAAATCAACGGCAAGCTCATGCCGCTCTCCACCCCGCTTAAAAGCGGTGATACCGTTGAAATCATTACCTCTCAGAACAGACGCCCCAGCCGGGACTGGCTGAAATTCGTCAAGACCGCCAAAGCCAGAACCCGCATCCAGAATTTTATCAGAACCGAGGAGCGGGCGCGCAGCGTCTCCCTCGGCAAGGAAATGCTGGAAAAACAAGGGCGGCGGGCCGGCGTCAACATACAAAAGGCCATGAAAGACGGTGCCTTGCTGGAGGTTGCCAGAGACCTGAACTTCAAAAGCGCCGAAGACCTTATTTCAGCGGTGGGGTACGCCCGCGTCACGCCGCGAAAAGTGCTCAACGCCCTGCTGCCGAAACCGGAGGAGCAGCCCAAAGAGGAAGAACGCGCCCCAAAAGCCCCGGAAGGCAGGGCCAACAAAGCGGACAGCATCGTCATCAAAGGCGTTGACGACATGCTGGTGCGTTTCGCCAAATGCTGCAACCCGGTGCCCGGCGATCCCATCATCGGCTACATCAGCCGGGGCCGGGGCGTGGCCGTGCACACGGCCGACTGCCCCACCATCAGTCAGATGGAGCCGGAACGCCTCTTACCGGTGTACTGGGAGGGCAGCGAAGAAAGCCGCCCCTTCCCGGCGCGCATTTTCATTTCCTGTAAAAACGAACGCGGCATGCTGGCCAAAATCGCCACAGCCCTGGAAAAAGCCGCCGTAAACATCGATTCGGGCACCTTCCGCTCACAAGTGGACGGCCGGAGCGAGATTGAAATGGTCATCGAAGTGGCCGACATCGCCCAACTCCTGCAAACCATCGACCGGGTCCACAAAGTGGAGAACGTCATGGAAGTGTCGCGCGTTACCACCGCCGGCACCGAAATTCATTAAGGATGTTGCTGAAAAGCATGCCTCCGGCGGCCAAAGGGGCGCTGCCCCTTTGGAATCCCCGCCGGGGGAAATGATTTCCCCCGGACCCCCTCAGTTTGGTAATCTTCCAAGGTGTTGCCCACACGCCACAGGGGCGACAGCGTTTCGCATACCAATCGCCGGGTCCAGGGCCGGAACTGGGGCCGGCAAGGCCCTGGCGGGTGCGGGCAAGAGCCCGCATGCGATCAAATTGGCTTCGACAACCGGTTCCGTAGCGTCGCGGCCACGACTTCGCCGAAGCGGCCGAGTTCGTTGATTACCGTCACTCCGGCGTGTCTGAGGGCTGCCACTTTGTCCTCGCCGCGCCCTTTTGAACCGCTGATGATGGCGCCGGCGTGGCCCATCCGCTTGCCCGCGGGCGCGGTCAGGCCGGCGATGAAGCCGAAGACCGGTTTCGGGTACTTGCTTTCCCTGATGTAGGCCGCGGCTTTTTCTTCGTTATCACCGCCGATTTCGCCGATCAGGCAGACCGCCTCGGTGTCCGGGTCGTCGCGGAACAGTTCCAGAAGCTC
>JAIRTI010000118.1 GCA_031255035.1 Desulfovibrio sp. | reverse complement strand
ATCAACAAGGCACAACGATCAGCCGCCCAATCGCCGGGTCCAGGTACGAAGCTGGGGCCGGCAAGGCCCTGGCGGGTGTGGGCAGAGCCCACATGCGATCAAATTGGCTTCGACAAAATGAGAATTGCTGGCGACAGCGCCGATCGCGGCGCATGACATCCCGAACGGGATGGGATAGTATGGATCATCAGGAGGATATGATTTTGACCGCGAGGATGCCCCTT
Organism: Desulfovibrio sp.; assembly: GCA_031255035.1. GTDB lineage: Bacteria > Desulfobacterota > Desulfovibrionia > Desulfovibrionales > Desulfovibrionaceae > Frigididesulfovibrio. The sequence continues at coordinate 5,529 of JAIRTI010000118.1, read as the reverse complement.
GGTACAAAAACGGGGGCGCGTCTTCTTCCGGACAGGTGGCAGCCCCTGTTTGTCATACCGGTTTCCCGGCGAGAATCAATACCGCCGCACTTCACGGGGTACATATGGTGTCGAATTTTTTTAACAAGATGAAATTGCGCACAAAATTGACCCTGTTGATCGGCGTCACCTTCATTGTCCCCTTTTCGCTCGTCAGTATTCTTATCAACAATTTCATTACCAAAGAATACTATTCGGTATATGGCGACAGGGCTATGGAGGTGGCGAAATTCGTGGCGACGTATCCCCGGATAGTGGATGCGTTGACCCTTTCCGGCTCGGTGCCTTTCGAGGAACTCAGCCCGTTTCTCGACAGTCTCGCTGCCGTCGCCCAAGTGCGCTATATCGTTCCCATGGATATGCAGGCGAAACGGCTATACCACCCAAACCATGAACAGATCGGCCGGCATTTCGTCGGCGGCGATGAAGCCAGAGCTTTGCGGGGCGAAGCCTATATTTCCTCTGCCGTGGGTACGCTCGGGTTTTCCCAGCGCGCTTTTTTCCCGGTCTACAGCCCGGAAGACGAGCAGGTGGGCGCGGTCTCCGTGGGCATCATGTCCGACTCGATCGAATCCATCATTTCCAAGGTGGCCGCGCCGATACGAAAAATGCTGTTCGTGACCGTGATGCTCGGCCTGATTCTCGCAGTGTTGCTGGCCAAAAGCATCAAAAAAATCCTGTTCGGCCTTGAACCCGGCGAAATCGCAACCTTGCTGAAAGAGCGCAGCACCATGCTGGAAATTGTCAACGAGGGCGTGATCGCCATCGATCTGAACGGCCGTATCACCCTTGTCAATGATGAAGCGCGGCGCATTCTCGAAAAAGCCGGGATCAAAGGATCGCTGCTGGACAAACCGCTCGCCCAGATCGTGCCGGTTGAACGGTTGTTCGCGGTAATGAAGTCGGGTGTGCCCCATTACGGCGACGAGCAGACCCTCAACGGCGTCGCCATACTCGCGAACTACATGCCCATGACCATCAACAACGTGGCCGCGGGCGCCATTTCAACCTTCAAAGATATGTCCGAAGTGCGGGAAATGGCGGAAAAGATCACCGACATCAACAGGTATGTCGATGCCCTGCGCTCGCAATCCCACGAGTTTATGAACAAGCTCCACGTGATCATGGGCCTCTTGAACAGCGGCAAACAGGAAGAGTTGCGGTCCTACGTCACTCAATTTGTCGACACCCGGACCGCTGAAGACAAAATCATCCAGGCCGCTGTCAAGGACCCGGTCATTGCCGGGTTTCTCCTGAGCAAGCACAGCAACGCAAGAGAGCTCGGGGTTTCCATCGCCTTTGCATGCGAGGGCGTGCTGCCGCCCATACCCGGAAGCATGGTCCAACACGGGCTGATCACCATCCTCGGCAACCTCATTGACAACGCCTTGGACGCGGTCCAGGATTCTACGGTAAAAGAACTGAGCGTATTCTTTGCCGTTTCGCCCGAACTGCTCGATATTTCCATCGCCGATACGGGCAACGGAATGGACGCGGAAACTGTTGCCCGGATTTTTGACAAAGGCTATTCCACCAAAGGGGAGAACAGAGGGCTCGGCCTGTGGCTGGTATTGCGGACCGTCGACGAATTGGAGGGAACCATTGACGTGGATTCACTCCCTGGGGCGGGCACGGTGTTTCATCTTACCTTGCCCTTGGCCGGACTAGTGGGAGAAACGGCATGCTGAACGTGCTGATCGTGGAAGACGACCCGATGGTGGCCGCCATCAACCGGCGGTATCTGGAAAAAACCGAAGGCTTCTGCCTCGCGGGCCAGGTCTCCAACGGTATCGAGGCGCTGCGCTTTCTGCACGGCGCGCCGGTTTCCCTGTTGCTGCTGGACGTGTTTATGCCGAACATGGACGGCCTGTCCCTGCTGCGGGAAGTTCGGGAAAACCACCCCTCGGTGGACGTGATCATGGTCACCGCAGCCAGAGCCAGCGCGGATATACAGGCCGCCCTCCGCCTCGGGGTTATTGATTATATCGTGAAGCCGTTCACCTTCGAGCGCTTTCAAGCGGCGCTCATCGCGTATCGCGAGCGCATGCGCCTGCTCCATTCCGAAGAGGTTCTGGACCAGGATATTCTGGACAGAAGCATCTTGTCCCAAAAGCGGCAGGATCGCGGTTCCCCCAAACATATCGACCCCGCAACGCTACAGCTTGTCCGTGACGTCCTGCGCCGCCGCCAAGGGGAGTTCAGTGTCAAGGATATCGTTCCACTGGTGGGAATTTCCCGCGTCTCCCTCAAGAAATACCTGGAACACCTGGAGGCCGTAGCCCACGTGCGCAGCCGCCTGGAATATATGCCGGTGGGCCGCCCCGTCACCCTGTACCGCTGGGCAGGTGACGAAGAACGCGAAAAATAACCGCTGAGGAAAGGCTCTTTCTCCTGTGATGGGTATCTAAAAAAGCGCCTGTATACAAAAACGACCGTTGATCCGACGCTCGGCCGGTTTTACCGCCCGGGCGTTTTTTCGTTTACATAAGTTTCAAAACCAAAAATTTATTTCCCAAACGCCACCCCGTCTACAAATTGGATATATTATACAGTATACGGAGCCGGATGCCAAACCCCTGGCGTCTTGCCTCCCAAAAGAATTCCCGGCGACCGGTAAGCGTTTTTCAACCACTCAAGAAAGGAGTCCCCCCCATGTTCCGTAAGTTCTGGTTTGCCATCGCGCTCACACTGCTGTCTGTTTCCACGGCCTTCGCGGCGCCCGTCACCTTGAAGCTTGGGCATATCGCCGACCCGCAGGCCCCCTATGCCCAGGGTGCGGCCAAATTCGCCGAACTGGTGAAAGAAAAAACCGGCGGCTCGGTCGACATCAAGGTCTTCCCTTCCAGCCAACTCGGGAACCAGCGCGACCTCATCGAGGGGCTGACCTTCGGCACGGTCGACATGACCCTGACCAGCACGGCCGTGTACGGAAACTTCGTTCCTGAAATGGGCGTATTCGACCTGCCTTTCATTTTCCGCGACATCGGGCACGCCTACAAGGTTCTGGATTCCATCGGCATGGAAACCGCCAGACTGGGCGAAGCCAAGGGCATCAAGACCTTGTGCATGATGGAAAACGGCGTCCGCCACATGACGAACAATCGTCAGCCCATCAGGTTGCCCGCCGACATGAAGGGCTTGAAAGTGCGGGTCATGGAGCAGCCCGTGTACATCGAAATGATGAAACTGCTCGACGCCAGCCCCACGCCCATGTCTTTCGGCGAAATTTACACCTCCTTGCAGAAAGGCGTCATCGACGGCCAGGAAAACCCTCTGGCCCACATTTGTACCAGCCGCTTCTATGAAGTGCAGAAGTACGTCTCCCTGACGGCGCACACCTATTCCGCCGAGCCCGTGTTGGTCAGCCTGTCCGCGTGGGCAAAACTGTCTCCCGACCAGCAGGCGGCCGTGCAGGAAGCCGCGACCGAGGCGGCCAAATGGCAGCGCGACCTGTGTCGCAGCATGGAAAAGGAATACATCGCTCTGATCAATAACAGCGGTAAGAGCAAGGTCAATGACGACGTGGATTTGAAAGCGTTCGCCGACGCCACCAGGGCGACCTGGAAGCTTTATGCCGACAAAGTCAAGGGCGGCCAGGATCTTATCGACAGGATCGTGAACACCAAATAGCGCGTTGGCCTGAAACAAGCCATTTTTTGAGGATAGGCGGAAGGATCTGGCGCCGGCCGCGGACTTTCCGCCTGTCAACGGCGTTTGGTGCCCGAAATATGCGAAGCCCGCCTGCCTCCTCTGGCCGAAAACGGCGCTTCGGCATGCGGCGCGTAACCTCCAAACAGGTATCAGGAGGCACTGTGGAAGCGTTCATGAGACCGATTGAAAAAGCATTGCAATGGGCCGTTTCCTTTCTCATAGGCGCGATGATGGTCTGGGTATTCGTTCAGGTCATCGGGCGATATGTTTTCAATTACACGCCGAGCTACGGCGAGGAACTGGCGCGGTATATGTTCGTGTGGATAGTTTTTCTTTCTTTGCCCGTGGTTGCGAAGAAAGGCGGGCACATGGCGATCGAGATGGTCACCATCCGCCTCAAGGGTAGCGCGCTGAAAACCGTCCGTCTTTGCGCGGACGTCTTCACCGTTGCTTTTTTATTGATCATGGTTGTCGAGGGCGTGAACATGGTCAGGCTCTCTTCTTTCCAGACGTCCCCGGCGCTGGAGATCTCCATGTCCTGGATATATTGCGCCATCCCGCTCGGCTGCCTGATCATGCTGCTGAATGTACTGGCCAGTCTTATCAAACTCGTCCGCGCCTCGGCGGATGACTTGAAGAAATAGGAGGCCAGTCATGTTGCTGTGGGTATTGATGACCTGCTTTATCGTCATGCTGGCGACGGGCACATCCATCGGGGTCGCCTTAAGCCTGTCCTCGGCGGTGGTGTTTTACGCCATCTTGGACATGCCCCTGATCGTCGTCGCGCAACGCATGTTCACCTCGGTGGATTCTTTCTCCTTCATGGCCGTGCCGTTTTTCATGCTGGCCGGCTCCTTCATGTCGGCCGGCGGGGTCACCAAGCGCATCGTCGACTTTTCCATGAGCCTCGTCGGCGCGCTGGCCGGCGGCCTGGCCTTGGTGGTGGCCGTTGCCGGCATGTTCTTCGCGGCCCTTTCCGGCTCCTCGGCCGCGACCACAGCCGCCATAGGCGCGTCCATGATCGACGAGATGGAACGCAGGGGGTATCCCCGTTCGTTTGCCGCGGCGGTTGTCGCCTCTGCGGGCACTGTGGGCATCATCATTCCCCCGTCCATCACCATGGTCGTTTACGGGGCAATCGCCAATACGTCCATCGCCGACCTTTTTATGGGCGGTTTCGCTCCGGGCATCTTCATGGGCCTGTCCATGTGCCTGGTAAGCTGGTGGATATCGAAGAAAAAAGGGTACAAGGGCGAAGGGACGTTTTCGTTCGCCCAGGTCGGCCGCTCCTTTATCGAATGCTTCTGGGCGATCATGATGCCTGTGATCATTCTGGGCGGCATTTACGGCGGCATTTTCACGCCCACGGAATCGGCAGCCGTGGCGGCCGTTTACGGCGCCCTGGTCGGAGCGTTCGTTTACAAGGAATTGAAGCTGAAAGACATCCCGCAAGTGCTGCTCTCGGCGGCGGTCAACACCACGATGATCATGTTCGTGGTTGGCGGGGCCAATATTTTCGGCTGGATTTTGACCAACGCCCAAGTGCCGCACCAACTGGGCCTGATGTTTACGAACATTACCGACAACCCCATCGTGTTCCTGATGCTGGTAAACGTGCTGTTGCTGGTCATCGGTACGCTGGTCAACGCTTCGGCGGCAGTGGTCATTCTGACGCCCATTCTGCTGCCCGTTGCTTTGCAACTGGGGATAGATCCCCTGTTCTTCGGCGTGTTGATGGTGGTGAACCTCGCCATCGGCTGCATCACGCCGCCGGTGGGACTGGACCTTTTCGTTGTTTCCTCCATCACCGGCATTTCCATTGACGCGGTAACCAAGAAG
>JAIRTI010000102.1 GCA_031255035.1 Desulfovibrio sp. | reverse complement strand
GTCCGGGGGAAATCATTTCCCCCGGCGGGGTCCGGGGCAGCGCCCCGGCCGCCGGAGGCATTGCCTTTCACAGTTGGCGAATGGGGGGCCGCAAAAAGGCTCATAATGAGAATTGCTGGTCTGTCGGGCGCCGTCTGTCGGGTGCCGTCTTGCCTTCGGGCGGGCCGGGGGCTATGCTGATTTACGTGATGTCCGGGAGACGGTCCATGCGTATCTATTATCATTTGAGCGACTACGTCAGCCACAGGATTACCGGCATGGAGTATGTCGCCTGTCTGCGCGCCCTGGGGCATGAGGTCAGCCACGAGGCCGCCGCCATCGAACAGGCGGACGTCGCCATTATTCATGACGAGCCCTGGATCTACGCCGGACTGCTGGCCCGGTACCCAGGCCTGGGCCGGGTCCGGCGCGTGGCCTGTTGCGTCTGGGAAAGCGACGCTTTGCCGCCCGCCTATGCCGAGGCGTTGCGCCTGGTGAACGAGGTCTGGACGCCGTCGCGGTTTTCCCTGCAAATCATTGCTCCGCATTGCGCTTCGGCAAGCGTGCTGCCCCATGTGGTGCGAAGAATCCCGCCCACGCGGGCGGCCATGGTCTTTGCCAGCGAGGCGCTGGCCCCGGCTCAGGGCGCCTTCCGCTTCTTTTCCATTGTGGACGCGGCCAACCCCCGCAAGAACGCGGAGGCTCTGATCGCGGCCTTCCGGGCCGTGGCCGGAATCTCCCGGCGGCCGGTGGCGCTGGTGCTGAAACAGTACCGCCGCGTTTTGGACTTCAGCGCCGTTCCCGGCATCATCAGCATCGACGGAGAGTGCTCGGCCGAAGAAATAGCGGCTCTGCACAGCCTCTGCGACGCCTACGTCAGCGCCCATCACGCCGAGGGCTGGGGACTCGGCCTTTCCGAGGCCATGGCCTGGGGCAAACCCGTCATCGCCACCGGCTGGTCCGGAAATATGGAGTTTATGAACGAAGACAACAGTTTCCCCGTTCCATACACGGTGAGCCCCGTTTCAAAGCGCATGTGCGAGGCTCACCCCCGGTGGACCACGGACATGCGTTGGGCCGAGGTTGACCGGCAAGCCCTTGTCGCCGTCATGGGGCGCGTGGCCGAGGGGCGTGTGCCCGTCTCGCTGCCCGCGAAAGCCGCCGCCATAACCGATCGCTTCGGTCCGGAAACCGTGTCGCTGCGGTTGGAGGCATTGCTCGGGAAGCGCTGAGTTTTCGTTTTGGCGTCGTTGCCGCGTCTTGACGGCGGTGCTTGCCGGTAGTACCCCATACACGGCCCCGGCGTCTTTGCCGGACCGGAAACGCGAGGATGAAACGATGTGTCTTGCTGTGCCTATGAAGGTGGAGGATGTGAAGGACGGCATTGCCCGCTGTCGCGTCGGCGAGGGCGATACCTTTGTCTCGGCGTCGGTGGCCTTGCTTGAGGAGGCGCCTCAACCGGGGGAATACATCATCGTGCACGCGGGCTTCGCCTTGCGCAAACTCGACCCGGCCGACGCCGAGGAAACCCTGAAGCTGCTCCGCGAAATGCTGGCCATGGGCGACGGCGCCATGACCAGATACGGCTGAGGCCGTCCGGCTCGTCGCGGGGGCGTCCGGGCAAGACCCAGGGCGTCATCCCAAGGGCAAAAGTTTTTTGATGACTGTTCCCGCGCCGTGGCCGGCGCTATAGGCGGGCGCGGCTTCAGCGCCCAGTGCCCGGCGGCGGCCGCTTTCTTCCGCAAAAAGCCGCAGGCCCGTGAGCAGGCTTCCGACCGACATGTCTTCCAGCAACACGCTGCCGTTGTTCAGGCCGCTTGTTTCGTCCTCGGCGAATCCGCCTTTATGGGCGATGAGCGGCACGCCCATGGCCGTGGCCTCGACGACCAGCCCCGAGGGCCGGTAGCGGTGGTAGGTTTCGGCGCCGTAGGGGAGGATGATGGCGCTCAAGGTTCCGAGTTGGCGGAAATAGGCGTCGTCGTCAAGGCGCTCAAAGTTCAGGTTGACCCGCGCCGGAAAGCGCGCGGCAACGTCATGCAGCGCGAGCAGGTGCGGCGTCGCCTCTTCATCGGTGGGGGTCAGTTGCAGGACAAAGCCGCCGCGTCCGCCCTGGCTGAGATAGCGCAGGATGGTCGGGGCCAGAAGGTGCAGGTTTTTTCCTTTTCTCCCGTCTCCGAGAATGCCGAAAAGCGGCCCGCGTTCCGGCTGTGATCGATACCCTTCCAGCTTGTCCGGCAGAGGGCTTGGCAGCATCGCGCAGGCCTTGCCGCAGAGGTCGGATAAAATGGCGGCGACGGCCCGTGTGCCTCCGAACAGGCGCGTCTTTTTACAGGGCGAAAGCAGGGCGCAGGCCGCCGCCAGAGTCTTTCGACAGTCATCCCTCCCGTTGAAACCCAGCATGGCGTTCAACGCCAGCGCCGGGACGTCGTTTCCGGCCTCTTTGTACCAAAGGGCCGTTCCCAGAATGCGGGCCGCGTCGAAACTGTGCGCGAACAGGATGTCGCCGGCGCCAAGATTCCGCGCCGGGCTTTTCGCAAGGGCGTGGGCAAAGTCTTCGGCGGTCTCTTTCAAGGCCTGCGCCGAGCCCTGGGCCCGCGCCAGTTCCGTGTAGAAATTCTTCTCGAACACGGGGACGGCGCCCGGTACGCCGGCGAGCAGTTCGCGGGGGAAGTGGCGGCTGACCAGGCAACTGGCCGTAAAACCGGCGGCCCTGCCCGCCGGCAGCAGGGCCGTGTTATAGGCGTAATGGTGCCCGAAGGTCTGGGCCATCCCCGGATCAAGGATGGTCAGCAGTTTTTCCCGGCCTTGCGCGGCCTCGGGCGCGGAGGGCATGTCAGGCCGCGTGCTCCGGCAAAAGCGCTTCCAGAGCCAGAGCGAAACGCTCCAGGTCTTCTTGACCGATGGTCAGGGCAGGCAGCAGACGCAACACCTTCTCCTGAGTCAGGTTGAGGATGAAGCCCTTTTGCAGGAGCGCCTCCCAGAGCGCTTTGCCGGGGAAGGCAAGCTCGATGCCGATCATAAGGCCCATGCCGCGAACCTCGGTGATGGCACCGGGGCAGGCCTTGCCGACGGCCTCAAAGCGCCGCATGGCCCAGCCTCCAAGCTCCCCGGCGTGGCGGAGCAGGTGATCGCGCTCAATGATTTCAAAAACCTTTGAGGCCGCCGCCGAGACGAGCGCGCTCGCGCCAAAGGTGGTGGCGTGGCTGCCGGCCACAAAGGCCCGCGCGACCTCGTCCGTGCCGAGCATCGCCCCCATGGGCAGGCCGTTGGCCAATGATTTGGCCGTGGTCATGATGTCCGGCACAACGCCGAAATGTTGAAAGGCCCACCAGCTTCCGGTGCGGCCCATGCCCGCCTGCACTTCGTCGACCATGAAAAGGACGCCTTTGTCCTTGCAGACGCGCTCCACCGCCCGGATGAATTCCGGCCTCGCCGGGCGGATGCCGCCTTCTCCCTGAATCATCTCGATCAGAACGCCGGCGCTTTTGTCGCTGATGGCCGCTTCCAGGGCGGCGGGGTCGCCCCAGGCTATCTGGGTGAAGCCTTCGGGCATGGGCGCGAAACCGTCCTGAAATTTTTGCTGGCCGGTGGCCGCCACTGTGGCCAGGGTCCGGCCGTGAAAGCAGCCGTTGAAGGTGATGATCTCAAAGGCGTTTCTGTTTTGTACCCGCTGCTGATAGCGCCTTGCCAGCTTTATGGCGGCCTCGTTGGCCTCCGCCCCGGAGTTGCAGAAAAAAACCTTGTCAAAATGGGCCGTGGCCAGAATGCGTCGGGCCAGGTCGAGCTGTTCCCGCTGGTAAAATAAATTGCTGACGTGGATAAGTTTTTTTGCCTGGTCCGCGATGGCTTCGGCGATTTCCGGATGGCAATGGCCGAGGCCGGTAACGGCAATGCCGGCGAGCAGGTCGATGTATTCCTTGCCGTCCATGTCCCACAGGCGGCTGCCCAGGCCCCTGGCGACGGCTATGGGATAGCGGCTGTATGTTTTGAAGAGAAGGGCTTCTTCAGCGCGTTTTATGGCATCAAAAGTGTCGCTCACAAAAGTCTCCATTATTCTGAAGGGTGTTTGCCGGCGCCGGTCTATACGCTTCCTGTATGGCCGAAGCCGCCGCCTCCCCGCGCCGTCCCGTCAAGGGAGGGGACCAGGGTAAAAGCCGGGAGGACAAAGGGCTGAAAGACCATTTGGGCGATGCGGTCGCCCTTGCGTACCGTATACGCCCCGGCACCGGTATTCAAGAGAAAAACCATTATTTCACCCCGGTAGTCAGGGTCGATAAGTCCGACGCCCTGGGCGACCGTCAGGCCCTTGACCGCGCCCAGGCCGCTGCGTGAATAGACAAAGGCGGCAATACCGGGGACACGGGGGGCGATACGGATGCCCGAGGGCACGCTTCGTCGTTCTCCGGCCGGCACCACGATTTCCGTTTCATCAACCAGGCAGGCCCTCAGATCCGTTCCCGCCGCGTTTTCCGTTGCCGTGGCAAGGCCTTTTTCCCCATACAGGGTTTTGGCGTCCCGTAAAAAAACAAGGTCAACGGGTATTGCGCTTGCGGAAAAGCTTGTCATGAACTCGCTCCTGTGGAAGAATGCACGGCGTGAGAGATAACAGCAAATGTACAGACTTTGACTTACCGCGCTCCGGGGCGTAAGTCAAAGGCGATCCTTCGCTACGCGCACACTGACGACAGAGGAGAACGCATGCAGCCTTTACGTATCTTTTCCATCATACCGAAGCTTCCTCCGGCTCTGGACCCTCTCTGGTTCCTGGCGCACAACTACTGGTTCGCCTGGAACAACGACATCGAGGACCTCTTTTCCGACATAGACCCGGAATTGTGGCTCCAGAGCTACAAAAACCCGGTCTGGATGCTCAACCACGTTCCGCAGGAACGCTATGACGAACTGGCCGAGGATACGTACTATAAAAACCGGCTGTCCATGCAGGTGGAATCCTTGAGCCGCTATCTGGCCGCGCCTTCGCCTTTCAAATTCGAAGACGTGCCCGCCGGGCAGCCCGCCATTGCCTATTTCAGCCTCGAATTCGGCGTCAGCCTCTGTCTGCCCATTTATTCCGGGGGTCTCGGCATTCTGGCCGGCGATCATCTGAAATCCGCGAGCGACCTTAACGTTCCGCTGGTCGGCATAGGGCTCGCTTACGCGCAAGGGTATTTTCGCCAGTACATGACCCCGGACGGCTGGCAGCAGGAGCGCTATCCGGACTATGATTTTGAACAGATGCCCATGCAGATAGCGACTACGCCCTCCGGCGAGCCGGCCGTCGTACATCTTTCCATCGGGGACAAGCCTTTGGCGGCTCAGTTGTGGGAGGCCAAAGTCGGGCGGATCAGCCTCTTTCTCCTGGACACCAACATCGCCGCAAACCCGCCCGAGTTCCGGGCTATCACGGCGCGGCTTTACGGCGGCAACCTTGAAATGCGTCTCTGGCAGGAAATCCTGCTCGGCATCGGCGGCATAAAGGCCCTGCACCTGCTGGGCCTGAAAGCCCAGGTCGTGCACATGAACGAGGGGCATTCGGCTTTTGCCGGTCTGGAGCGCGTGCGCCTGCTGATGAAGCAGGACGACCTGCCTTTTGAGGTGGCTCTTGAAGTGGCGGCCTCGGGCAGCATCTTTACCACGCATACGCCCGTGCCGGCCGGGAACGATCGTTTTCCGCCGGCCCTCATGCAGCAATATTTTGAAAGGTACTCCAAAGATATGGGACTGGCCTTCAAGGTCTTTTTGGGCCTGGGGCGCGAAGACCCCCGCAATGACAACGAAGAGTTCTGCATGACGGTGCTGGCGCTGAAACTTTCCCGCTTTAACAACGGGGTGTCGCTTCTGCACGGCAAGGTGTCCCGCAAGATGTGGCATAAGATCTGGCCGCAATTTCCGGTGGTTGACGTGCCCATCGGCGCCATCACCAACGGCACTCACGCCCCTACCTGGGTAGCCCCGGAAATGGGAAGCCTGTACGACCGCTACCTCGGCAGCAACTGGCGGGAGGATGTGGACACGCCGCGCGTCTGGCGCATGGCGGCCAACATCCCGGACATGGAGATCTGGCGTACGCACGAACACCGGCGGGCGCGCCTGGTGGATTTCGTCCGGCAGCGCATGTACGCCCAACTGCTCTCACGCGGCGCGCGGACCAAGGAACTGCAAGCCGTTGAAAGCATTCTGAATCCGGAAGCCCTGACCATCGGCTTTGCCCGGCGCTTCGCCACCTACAAACGCGCCCGGCTCATCATGCAGGACATGGACGGCCTCAAACGCGTCATCAGCGACAAAAACCGGCCCGTGCAGTTTGTTTTCGCCGGCAAGGCCCATCCTCAGGATAACGGCGGCAAGCAGTTGATGAAGGAAATCATCAACCTGTGCCGCGAACCGGAGTTCCGAAACAGCATGGTCTTCATTGAGGACTATGACATGGAAATCGCGGCCCACCTCATCTCCGGCTGCGACGTATGGCTCAACAACCCCCGGCGTCCTCTGGAGGCCTGCGGCACCAGCGGCATGAAGGCCATGTTCAACGGCGTGTTGCAGTTCAGCACCCTGGACGGCTGGTGGGACGAAGCCTGGAAGTCGGATAACAGCCTCGGCTGGGCCATCGGCAAGGGCGAAGACTACGAAGACCCTGGCTATCAGGATCAGGTGGAACTTCAAACCCTGTACAAGGTGCTGGAATCAGACATCATCCCGGATTTTTACGAGCGGGGCCGGGGCACTCTGCCCATGGCCTGGGTCAAACGCATGAAGGCCGCCCTTGTGGAATTCGGGCCGCGCTTCCATTCCAACCGGATGGTGCAGGATTATCTGGATACCGCCTATATTCCGGCCTGTCGCAACCACCAGAACCTGTACCGGGACAACTTCGCCCCGGCCAGAGCCCTTTCCGAATGGCGCATGACCATCATGACCAAGTGGGGCGAACTCAAGGTGCGGGACGTGGAGACCGCCAAAGAAGACACCCTGTACGTGGGCCAGTCGGTAAACGTCACGGCGCGGGCTTATATCGCCGACATCCCGGCTGAGCATGTGCGGCTTGAAATCTATGTCGGGCAGCTTGGTCAGGACAATACCTTTGCCAACAGAAAGCTGCTGCCCATGGTGCCCACCGGCGAACCGCAAGACGGCTGGCAAACCTATCGCGGCACACTGGACGCCGACGAAGCCGGGCGCTTCGGCTTCACCGTGCGGGCCATTCCAGTGCATCCGCTGCTGCCCTCGTCGCATTCCCTGGGCCTTGTGCAGTGGGCGGAATAGACGGCCGAAATTCGCGGCAAAGGCATGCCTCCGGCGGCCAAAGGGGCGCTGCCCCTTTGGAATCCCCGCCGGGGGAAATGATTTCCCCCGGACCCCCTCAGTTTGGTGACGACACGCGATACTAAAAATTGGGGGGGGCCAGGGGAATCATTTCCCCCGGCCCCCCTCTCTCAGTTTGGTAACCACGCGAGATATTTTAACAGCGCG
>JAIRTI010000057.1 GCA_031255035.1 Desulfovibrio sp. | reverse complement strand
CGGCCGCGTCCGGACAAGCGCGAGGCGGCTCGCGGTCAATTGAGGTTGTCATGCAGAAACGACTTTTCGCCATCCTGCTGAGCGCGCTGCTGGCGCTCGGCCTCGCCGGACCGGCCTTTTCCGCCGAACGCGGCCCCCTGTTGCAGCAGGGCAAAAAAAGCCTGTTCCAGCGCGTGGTCACGCATCCCGGCTCGCCTCTTTTCGCCGCCGCGTCCGAGGACGCCGAAAAGTTGCGGGAGAAGCTCAAATCTTTCAGCGTCCTCTACGTGTACGATCGCAAAAACGGCTTTCTGGAGGTCGGGCCCTCGTCCAGCGCCGCCTCGGGATGGATCAGGGAAAGCGCGGCCACGGAATGGCCCCAGGCCATGACCCTGCTCTTTACCGAACGCACCGGGCGCATGCCCGTCCTGTTTTTCAAGGATAAAAAGTCCCTTGAAACCATATGCGCCTCCGATACCCTGGAAGAGGACATGAAGGATATCGAGGCCAAAATCCGGACCGCGCGCGCCGACAAAAGCGCCCTCCCGGATCTGCCGGTCCTGGCGTCCGAACCGTCTGATCAGGAGGGCGCGGTCTCCAGAGACCGTTTTTACCTCATGCCCATCAAGCAGATGTCCGAACCCTTTGAAGGGACGAAATTCCTGGAGGTTTCGTCCATCGACCCCGGCAGCAAGGACGGCGCGGACGGCACGGACGGCAATGACGGCAAGGGCGGCGACGGCAAAGCCAAGACCATGCGCACCGGCATCGCCTTTGTCATTGACACCACCATTTCCATGAAGCCCTATATCGAACAGAGCCTGAGCGTCGTGCGCTCGTCCTTCGATACCATTGAAAAGGAAAACCTGGAGGACGGCGTCGGCTTTGCGGTGGTGGCCTATCGCAGCAGCACGGCCAAAAATCCCAAAGTGGGCTATACCACGCGGATGGTAAGCGATTTCAAAACATTAAAAGATAGAAAAAGCCTGGAGGACGCCTTAAGCCAGGTTGAGGAAGCCGCGGTTTCAACCCACACCTTTGACGAAGACGCCCTGGCCGGCGTCAAGGCCGCAGTGGACGAACTATCCTGGGACGACTATTACACGAGGATCATCGTCCTGATTTCCGACGCGGGGCCGCTGCCTCCGGGCGACCCGCTGGCCCTGACCCGCATGGGCTCGGCGGAAATGCTGGACTATGCGCGGGCCAGGAAAATCTGGCTCACGGTCTGCCACATCCGCACCCCGGCCGGGAAAAAGGACCACGCCTACGCCGAAAAAGCCTACCGCGACCTGAGCCGGACTTCGGACGGCGCCTCAAGCTACATGCCCATCAACGCCCCGGATACGGCCACGGGCCGCAAAAGCTTTGACGCCACGGCCAGGCGACTGGCTACAAGCCTGACCAAGGTGGCTCAGGCCACATCCTCGCTCAAGGCGCCGGAACCGAAACTTTTCAAAGCCAAACGCGAAAATCCCGAGGAAGAGGCCGCGCGTATCGGCGAAGCCATCGGCTACGCCATGCGGCTGGATTTTATCGGCCAACAGCGGGGCAACCGGGCGCCCGGCGTCGTGAACGCCTGGATTGCCGACATGGACCTGGCCCGTCTCGCCGCCGACCAGTACTCGCCCACGGTCGAGGTGGCCGTGCTGCTCACCAAGAACCAGTTGAGCGACCTCCAGCGGACCCTGAAGATTATTGTGGACCAGGCTGAGCGCACCAAAAAGACCGACTCCAGGGACTTCTTCCAGTCCATTCTGTCGGCCTCGGCCCAGATGGCCCGCGACCCGGCGGCCTTCAGCGCCAGGCCGGGGCGGAACTTGCGGGAAACCGGCGTCCTCGGCGAATTCCTTGAAGGTCTGCCCTACAAAAGCGACATCATGCTGCTGCGCGAAGACGACTGGTACCGCATGAGCGTGGGGGAGCAGACGGCCTTCATCAACCGGCTCAAATCGCGCATCACGCGCTATGAGGAATATGACAAGGACCGTTCCAACTGGGAGAGCTTTGGCGCGGAGAATTCGGGCGACTGGGTGTACCGCGTGCCGTTAAGCGTTCTGCCCTGAGCGGACGCGCCATGCAAACGGTCCTATCCATCCGCTCACTGCGAAAATACCGGGGCGCGGGCAAGGCCGAGGCCTATTGCCTGCGCGTTCCGGACCTCACCGCGTCGTTGGGAGAAAAGCTGCTGATCACCGGGCCTTCCGGTTCCGGCAAAAGCACCCTTCTCGACCTCGTCGGCCTGGTCCTGAAACCCGACAGCGCGGCCTCCTTCCTGTTTTTCCCGGAGGCGCGCAAGGGGGAGAACCGCGTCCACGACGTAGCGGAGGCCTGGCGCGGCAACCGCGCCGAGTCCCTGGCCGCATGGCGGCGCAATATCGGCTACGTCCTGCAAACCGGGGGCCTGCTGCCTTTTCTTTCCGTGCGCGAAAACATAAGTCTTTCACGGTCGCTTCTGGGGCTGACGGCCGAATCGGACCTGACCCGAGGACTTGTCGAGCGCCTGGGCATCGGGCATCTTCTGAACAAGGCCCCGGCGGCGCTCTCCGTGGGCGAGCGGCAGCGCGTCGCCATCGCCAGGGCTCTGGCGGCCGATCCGCCTCTGGTGCTGGCCGATGAGCCCACCGCCGCTCTTGACCCGGAAAACGCGGGCAATGTCCTTTCCATGTTCCGCGACAGCGTGGACGCCCTGGGAACCACCCTCATCCTGGTGAGCCACGCCCCGGAACTGACGCAGGGCATGGGCTTTCGGCGTCTGTGCGTGGTTACGGGCAGGGAAGAGGCGTCCACCGTGGCCGACCTTGTGCCCCTCCCCGCCAACGGAGGCGCCCTCACCGCCAATGGAGGAGGTGACTGATGCGCCCGCTCCCGCACGCCCTGCGCCTTGCCTTGAGCGATTACCGCCACGAGGCCCTGCTTTCGTTCTGCTCCATATGCATCCTCGCCGCCGTACTCGCGCCGTTGCTGGTGCTGCTCGGGGTACACCACGGCATTATCTCCTCCATGACCCAGCGGCTGGTCAACGACCCGCGTACCCTGGAGATAACGCCCGTGGGCAGCGGGAAATACGGGCCGGACTGG
>JAIRTI010000049.1 GCA_031255035.1 Desulfovibrio sp. | reverse complement strand
GTGACCTGTTGCCGAAACTTGCCGAGCGTGGTTTTGCTTTCCTTAATGCCTCTATTGCATCACCAGTGGAAAGGGCTTTTGCCACGTTTCTGTTCATGGCCCGAAGCCAATTTTTCCATGACGCCAACAAACGCACGGCTTCCCTGATGCTGAACGGTGTTTTGCCGCAAAGCGCCGATTATCCGGCGACCATCAAAAACAGTAATTCCGAGGAATTTCATACCACCTTGCGACAGTTCTATGATTCCGGTGACGCTTCGGCCATGATGCGGTTTTTCGTGAAATCCACGCAAAAACTGTATCCGTCGCAGGCATGACATGATAAGTTCCCTCCAACTGTTGGAGATACATAACATAAACGGGACAATATGGCGATCCTTTATACGCGCTCACGGAAGATTTAATCAGTACTTCCTTAGAATTGCTGTTTTCAAACGGCTCGCATTGCCTTATATACTTATTTCATATAAGGCATTGTCCATTCCGCATCCGGGCGGGTCATGAGACCCGCAAGGGCCGGGCGCGGGCTGGCCGACGGCGGACGAAACGCCGTGGCGTTTTTTAATATTCTTTCCCGGACGCCGGGCGTCCCACTTTTGCCATGACAGACCGAGCCGTTGCCGCCGTATTGGAACACGCCGAAGCCGGATGCGATTTGCGAAGGCGGTTTTTTGACGCCCACGCGGGCTACATCGCGCAACTGGCGTTACGCATGGCCGTCACCGTGGCCTCGGGGAACAAAGTGCTGTTCTGCGGCAACGGCGGAAGCGCGGCGGACGCCCAGCATCTGGCGGCCGAGTTCGTCAACCGCTTCGTTATGGACAGACCGCCCTTGCCGGCCATCGCACTGACCACGGACAGCTCCATCCTCACGTCCATCGGCAACGATTTCGGCTTTGAACTGGTCTACGCCAAGCAGGTGCAGGCCCTGGGCAACAGAGGCGACATGCTGGTGGCTCTTTCGACGTCGGGTAACAGCCGCAACGTGATCCTCGCCCTTGAGGCGGCGCGGGAGCGCGGGCTTGTCACCCTTGGTCTGACCGGCCGGGGAGGCGGCACCATGGCCCCCCTGTGCGACCTGCTGCTTGCCGTTGACGGCCCGAACACGGCCCTGATCCAGGAAGTTCATATCACGGCCGGGCACATGCTTTGCGGGCTGACGGATTATTATCTCTTTGAAAACGTGGCGGAACTCGCGCCGTATCTTGACGGTTCGCTGCCGCTGCCTATGTAAGAACCAGCGCCGGCACGGCGTCCGTTGCGCGTCATTTTTCAATCGAGGTCTTTGCCATGCCCATCTATGAATATCGTTGTCCCAAGTGTTCCACGGAGTTCGAAGAACTGGTCTTCGGCGCTGAGACGCCGCCCTGCCCGCGGTGCGGCGGCAAAAACGCCGAGCGGCTGCTTTCCTGCGCGTGCCTGCACACGCCCGCGCCCTCCAGGGTGGGGCAGACCATGACCTACCCCTCCTCGGGCGGCGGCGGTTGCTCGGGCTGCACGGCCTCAAGCTGCGCGGGCTGCAAATAGGCCTTCTCTCATTTTTCGGCAACACAAATTATGAAAACACTGACAATCGCGACGCGAGGCAGCCGCCTCGCCCTGTGGCAGGCCAACCACATCCGCGCCCTTATGGAGAAGGAGCACGGCGTGACCGTGGAGCTTTTGGTTCTGAAGACCAAAGGCGACATCATTCTCGACGTCCCCTTGTCAAAAGTCGGCGGCAAGGGTTTGTTCGTCAAAGAGATTGAAGAAGCCCTGCTCGACGGGCGCGCCGATCTGGCCGTCCACTCCATGAAGGACGTGCCCGTGGAACTGCCGGCCGGCCTTGCGCTGGGCGCGATTCCCGAGCGGGAGGATCCGGCCGACATGCTGCTCAGCGCGCGCTGGCCGGATCTCGAATCCCTGCCCCGGAGCGCGAAGGTGGGCACCAGCAGCCTGCGCCGCCAGGCGCAATTGCTGGCGCAACGGCCGGACCTCGACATCGTGTCGCTGCGCGGCAACGTGGATACCCGGCTGCGCAAGCTGCATGACGGCGAGTTCGACGCCGTTGTCATGGCCGCGGCCGGTCTCAGCCGCCTGGAACTTGCCGCCCCCCGCATGCACCGGCTGGCGCCCCCGGCTTTTTTGCCGGCCTGCGGCCAGGGTGCCCTCGGCATCGAACTGCGGGCCGACCGGGCCGACTTGCTGTCCATGATCGCCTTTCTGGACCACGCCGAAAGCCGGGTCCGCGTCGAGGCCGAACGCGGCTTCCTGGCCGGCCTTGAAGGCGGCTGTCAGGCGCCGGTCGCGGCCTACGCGACTGTCAGCGAGGCGCTTTCGGACGGCGGTTTTCAGGCCGGGGCCGTTGTTGACGTGGAAGGCCTGGTGGCGGACATAACCGGCGGCCGGGTGATCCGCAAGAGGCGTTCCGGCGGGCCGGATGAGGCCCGCGCCCTGGGCCTGGCCCTTGCCGAAGACGTGAAGGCGGCCGGCGGCGGTGCCATTCTGGCGGAACTTTACGGAGGCGCCACGGCATGAGCCGCAAGCCAGTGCCCTCCGGCCGCCTTCGGGCCAATCTGGACCCGGCGCGCATCCCCCACGCCACCAGCGACGGCATCGCCCGCAACGGTAACCGCCACACGCCGCAGCAGCGCGCCTTGCAGGCCCTCGACCTGGGCCTGCATATCACGGCGGCGGGCTATAATATTTATCTGGCCGGCGAGGCGGATCTGGGCCGGAGTTTCCTTCTGCGCGATGTGCTCGGCCCCCGCGCCAAAAAGGAAAGCACGCCGCCGGACCTGATCTACGTGTTCAATTTCAACGATCACGACGCCCCGGCGCTGATTTCGCTTCCGGCCGGGCAGGGAAGAAAGCTGAAACAGGCCCTGAACAAGGTTTTTTCACGCATCCGCAAGGACGTGGCCTCGGATCTCGAGAGCAACGTCTACATCCGCCAGCGCACGGCGCTCATGGACAAGTTTCAGTCCAGGCGAGAGGAACTGCTCGGCCGGATGAACCGCCTGGCCGGGGCCAAGGGCTTCAATCTCGGCATGGACGATTCCGGCGGCATGACCCTCTATCCGCTGGTGGAAGGCAAGCGCCTGAACGAACAGGAGTATGAAAGTCTCGCCCCCCCGGTGCGCGCCCGGTTGAAAATCAAGGGCGACAGCCTTATGAAGCCCATTACCGGCTATCTGCGCAAACTGGCCAGGGCCGAAGAGGATTTCCACGACCAGGAGCGCTCTTTGGAGCGGGAACTGGTGGAAGCCGTGCTCAGACACTGTTTCGACCCCCTGGTGGAACGGTTCGCCCCGGCATGCGACAGCGAACCGCTTAGCCGCTTTTTCAACGACCTGCGCGCTGAGGCGCTGGACAGGCCCGACTCGCTGATGCCCGCCGATCCGCCGGGCCAGGGGGGGCAGATGTCTTCCTCCGGCCGCCAGGGCGCGGGCGGCTATTCTCCGGGCGTCGGCGGCTATCCGCCGGCCTATGACGCGGCCGCCCAGGACGATCTGGCGACGCGCTTTGATGTCAACCTGTTCGTGGACAACGGCGGCGTCAGCGGCGCCCCCATTGTGTTTGAAGACCACCCCACGGCCGCCAACCTCATGGGCTGCATAGAGCGTGAAGCGGAGATGGGGGCGCTGGTCACGGATTTTTCGCTCATCAAGTCGGGCAGCATCCACCGGGCCAACGGCGGCTATCTGGTGCTGCACATTGAAGACGCCCTCCAGCACCCGGCCGCGTGGGAGGCGCTGCTGCGCGCCTTGCGCGCCGGTCTGGCCCGCATTGAAGACGCCGACGAAGAAGCCTCCAGCAAAAGCAAGGGCCTGCGCCCCGAGCCCGTGCCGCTCCGCCTCAAGGTCATTCTGGTAGGCAAGGAAGAACTGCACGAAATGCTGCTTCTGGGGGACGATCGTTTCAGCAAGCTGTTCAAGATCAAGGCCCACCTCACCGAACACATGCCGCGCGACAGCGCCGGCATCCGCGTTTATCTCTCTCACATCCGGCGCATCATCGACGATGACGGCCTGCTGCCTTTCGACCGTGAGGCCCTGGCCGGGCTGGTGGATTTCGGGTCGCGCCTCATTGAGGATCAGCGGAAACTATCGTTGAAATATCCGCTGCTCAGGGAAATCATGGTGGAGGCCTCGGCCTTTGCCTCCCTGCGGGGCGAAGCCCTGGTTACCGGGGCTATCCTGCAACAGGCCCAGGATGCCCGCACCTTTCGCTCCAATCTGTTTGAAGAAGCCTTTATGGAGGAGTATGACCGGGGCATCATCAAGGTGTCCACCAGCGGCGAGGCCGTCGGCAAGGTCAACGGTCTTTCGGTGTCCTTTTACGGCGACTTCGAGTTCGGGCTGCCTCATGAAATTTCCTGCACGGTGGGCGCCGGCAGCGGCGGCATCATCGACCTTGAGCGGGACGCCAAGCTGGGCGGTCCCATTCACACCAAAGCCATGATGATCCTCAAGAGCTATCTTGTGGGCGCTTTCGCCCATAACAAGCCGCTGGTGCTGACCGGGAGCCTGGGCTTTGAACAGAACTACGCCGGAGTCGAGGGCGATTCGGCTTCGGGCGCGGAACTGGCCGCCCTGCTTTCGGCCCTGTCGCGCGTGCCGGTGCGGCTGTCTCTGGCCTTTACCGGGGCCGTAGGCCAGTTCGGCCAGATCATGGCCGTGGGCGGGGTGACCCGCAAAATCGAAGGTTTTTTTGAAGTCTGCAAGCGGCACGGCCTGACCGGCAGCCAGGGCGTCATCCTGCCGCGCGACAACATCGCCCATGTGCTGTTGCACGGCGAAACGCTTGACGCCGTCAGCGCCGGGCGCTTTCATATTTACGCGGTCAGGCATATCACCGAAGCCATGGAAATCCTTACCGGCCTGCCCGCCGGCCGCCTGCGCAAGGACGGCGGCTACACCAGGGGCAGTCTGTTCCACAAAGCCGACGAACGCCTCAGGGAACTGAGCAGACTCTCGCTTCCCAGGGCCGCAGGCAGGGGCCGGCCCTGAAAGGGCCGGGCGGGGCCGGGAGCAGCAATTCTCATTATGAGCCTTTTTGCGGCCCCCCATTCGCCAACTGTGAAAGGCAATGCCCCCGGCGGCCGGGGCGCTGCCCCGGACCCCGCCGGGGGAAATGATTTCCCCCGGACCCCCTCAGTTGGGTTC
>JAIRTI010000285.1 GCA_031255035.1 Desulfovibrio sp. | reverse complement strand
TGCCCAGGGCGGAAGTCGTATTGAGGTAGCTCGGGAAGTAAAAAGCCCCCTGCGCGAACAGGGGGCGACAACCTGAAAACAGCATGTATCAAGTGGATTTTTTCATGAGATCACGAACCGTCATAACATCTTTTTCCAAAGCCCAGACGCAGAGCTGTGCTCCGCATAAGCCTCCATCGGAGAAAGGCGGTTCGCGCTCTTGGCAGATGGCTTCACGCATGAATGCGATGACATCCCGTATCTCCTCCAAGGCGTCGATGGATTCGGAACTGGTGCAGATATTCATTTTACACCCCCATCCCGAGCAGCCCGGCGTCCTTGAGGAGGTAGAACACCATCTGGTGGCTGCACTCCATCAGCTTTCCCGTTTCCCGGCAGGTCAGGCCCATATTCCTGTAACGCAGGGCGCGGCGCATCCGCGCCCTGCGCGTCGGCGTAAGGCGCTGACGGGCGGCCAGGGCCTCTTGCCTTCCCTGCTCCAGAGCGGCCTGCCGCGTCTCTTCCAGTTGCCGCCGCATGGCCTCCTGCCGCAGACGGCGCAAAAGCAGGGCCACGCGGGCGCGGAACTTTTTGGCCTCATTGGTCCGGGCCAGCATGGAGAGGATGTAGACGCCTTCTTCGGTGAAAAGCCTTGTCTCATACTCTTTTCCGTCAGTTGTGGCCAGTTTGGCCCCAACTGCGTACAGCTTCAATTCGCTGTAGTTCTTGCGGAAAATCTTATGGATGGAGCGGGCGGGGTCGCTATACCCAAGGTGCGTACCGATCTCTTCGGCGGTGAACAGGATTTCTCCATCTTTTTCGACGTAGTTCAGTTTAGCGCCATTGTCGAACACCTGCAAAGCGTTTATGGTCTTTTCAGCCATGATACCCTCCTATGTGGGGTGTTTTTGGTTAGGCGCTTGCCCGGTGGTCTAGACCGGGCAATGCGCCGTTTATTTTGTCTGTTGTTCACGAAGCCTAGCGATTGCCTCAAGAAATATCTGCTTCAGAGTTTTTCCCGCGTTTGCGGCAACCACCTTTGCCTCTTTGTGTTCCTCTGCCGTTACCTGAATGGTGATGGTTTTGATATGTTTCTCCACGCCACCTCCTTTTTTGCTTGTTTAATTGTACAATTAAAAAATGTCAAGTTAAACGACACTTATTTTTACCAAAAAAAAGCCCCGGTGATGGGGGCTTGCCTGTCAGCGATGCGCTTTGCGCCATTCCCAGGGTGGAACAGGATGCCCGTCAGCCCACAAGCCTTTACCCGCCTTGCGGGCCGCCGTCTGCCTTTCCAGCCAGGCCGCGCAGTCCTTGCAGTATTGCGGATAGACCCATGCCAGCCCGGCATCAAGCAACAGTTCCTGCAAGACTCCGACTCCGGCAACTGTGACGATGGCCACTGTGCGTCCGTATCTGTCCCGGCCCCCGGCATCGATCTCCACCTGTTTATACAGGGCGGCGCTGTTGACGAAGCCTTTGGCCGCCTGTCCGTAGGACTGCCGCGCTTCCGGCGCGTCAATGCCGTACAGGCGGACTCGGACCCGATCTCCTCCAACCGCCGGCTCAACGGTGATCGTGTCGCCATCGGCCACGCCGACAACGCGAGCCTCCCAGGCAAACGCCGGGGAGGCGGAAAGCAAAAGAGCGATCAGGAATATGCCAATGCGCATACGTACAGGTGATTTTCTTTTGCTCAATTGTCAAGAAAAAGAGTCAACACGGGCTTCATATGGCAGAACAGCGTAAAAAATCCGACTCCATTTTGCTCCGTACAGAGGGCAAAAGCGTCAGCCTTGAGTTGTTCCCGGCGGACCAGTGGCCGGAGGAAAACGGCGGCGAGGGTCTGTTCCGCGCGCGCGTGAACGATGTCTGGTATTGCCCTGTCGGCAAATACAGCTTTCTGACGCGCGGCGCTATCGGCGAACTGGTGGCCGCGCTGCTGAACGGCGGCGAACCGCCGGAAGAAGAGCCCGCGCCCTATCTGCCGGAGAAGGCGGACGTCAGGGTTTACCTGGAGGATTCCTCATCAAAATCCACCGAGATCGGCAGCGTCCGGGTCAGTCCGTACCAGAAGCGCGATGGCCGCTGGTATTGCCAGATATGGGTGTTTGGCCGGGGCGTTATGGAATTATGTTGCAATGACGTAACCTTGTGTCGAGTAAGGAGGTAGCCGTGGCCGTTATCATCAAGTTCCCCACAGCGGTCGCCAGAGGCGAAGGCCGGCGGCAGCATGATCCTGTCGAGCTGATGGCGCAGGGCAATACCGTGCTGCGCTTTCCCGCCCCCGCCCCCGAGCCGGAAAAAGACGCGCCCGCCTCCCCGGCGGCGCCGGCCCCGGCGGATTCCCCCAGGAAAGGACGCGCCGCCGGGCGGATTGAAGATCAGCGCAAGGCCATGCTTGCCAAGATTCACATCGCTCTGGGGAAACTTCAGGGACGTCTGGAAGGCTTTAACGAGGATGTTTACCGCTATACCCTGGGCGTGCGCTGGGGTGTGGACAGCGCGGCGCAAATGGATATCGGGCAACTGGACGAGGTTCTGGCCTGGCTGGCCGAACTCGGCTTTCAGTCCACCCGGCCTTTTTACGCCCGGCGGGATTATAACCGCTCGGCGCTGATCAAAAAGATCAACGCCCTGCTGGCGGAAAAGCGCAATAAGGAGGGCGGCTGTTTTTTGGGTATGGAATATGCCGAGGGCATCCTCAAGCGCCAGACCAAGGGCGCGGTGGACAATGTTTACAAAGCCACGCGGAATCAGCTCCATGCCGTTATCGCCGCTCTGGACAAGGATGCCGCGCGCAAAGGCCGGAGGCGTCACTGATGCAGTGGGTATCGCATCCCGAGTTGCAGGCGCTGCTTGGCGACGATAAAGCCAACATCCTGTGCGAGACCTTCGGCGGCGTCCGCTACTACATCCCGTCCGGGGCCAGACCGGACCATCCCTTTGCGCCGCACATCGGTATGGAGGCCATGAAGCTCCTGTGCAAAGCCTATGGCGGCGAAAAGATCACCGTGCCCAACTGGCGCCGGGAAGAGCCGAAAAAGAAGGACATCATTTCCAGGCTGGAAAAGGGCGAAAGCCCCAGGAGCATCGCCGACGCCCTGAAAGTTACCGAGCGCTGGGTGTGGGCCGTGGCCGAATCCGTTGCCCGGCCGAAGGCGGCCGGACAGTTATCCCTTTTTGCGGAGTCCGCGAAGTGGGCGGCGCGGTAGCGCCTTTGAACGGTACGACAAATTTTTGATAAATATTTTTTAAAAAACGGTTGACATTTGTTTTTGCCTGTGCGATAAGGGAATCAAGCAAGGGGGATAGTCCCCCGGAAACAAACCGAAAGGAGCATCAAAATGTCAAACGCCACCAATTACCCTTACTACAATGGCAACGAATACGCTTACTGCCGCTCCTGCGGTAATATAATCTATCGCGATGCCAACGCGGAGAATGCCCCTTGGCTGCTGTACAGCGCTCCGGACGAACGAGATTTGCCCGAAGGCATGGGCCTTGATGATTTGCCCGAAATCAGCGGCTGCGGCTGCAACGATTAGGTGTGGGCATGTATACCATAACCCTGCCGGGCAAGCCGCGCCTGTATAATCCCACCCCCTTGCCGGGGTGGGACGTTGTCGGCGAAATCACGCGCGATGGCGACTTGCCCGGCGCTCTGGTGCGCAACGCTGATACGGGCATCTATGCCCAGGCCAAAGCGGGCAAGATACGCGATCTTGATCAGCGCGCCGTTGCCCAGGCCCTGGCCGCCACCGTTCCGGGCGTGGACCTTGACGGCGACACGGGATTAACGGCCGCCGATGCGGCGGCCCTGGTCGGAAAGACGCCGCAGGCCATAAAATACTGGCGCGCGCGGGGCTATATCACGCCTTTGCCCGGCGCCGGCCCGGCCAAGTACCGCAAAGCGGACGTGCTGGCCGTGGCAAGCCGGCCCATCAAATCCGGCCGTCCGGCAAAGGATTGACCGGCAGGCCGCTCCGCGTTAAGAATTGATGAGAGAAATTCCGCCGGGTCTGATGTTGTTCAGACCTGAAAAAGCCTCCCTGATTTCCTATACGGAAGTCAAGGAGGCTTTTTCACATGCCCAAGCTACCTCTCCCCGGAAATAAAAAAAGCCTTGCCGCCCTGCTCGGGGCCACGGCAGCCGCCGCCCTGCTGGCCTTCGTGGTCAAGCACGAGGGGCTGGTGACAAACACCTACATCGACGCCACCGGCACGCCCACGGTCTGCGTGGGTGAAACCGACCCGGCCCTGGCCGTTCCCGGCGCCGTCTACAGCGCGGATCAATGCCTGCGCCTGCTTGAGGACCGCCTGACGGAATTCGCGGCCGCCGTGGGCAGAGCCACCCCGGCGGTCATGGACGTGCCGGAGCTGGCAATCCCGGCCATTGATCTGGCCTACAACATCGGCGCGGCCGCCTATGCCCGCTCGACAACGGCCGGCCACTTCCGGGCCGGGCGCTGGCGCGAAGGCTGCGCGGCCATGAAGCGCTTTGTTTACAGCAAGGGCCGCAAGCTGTGCGGCCTGGAAATCCGCCGCGAGAACGAGTTCGCCCTGTGCCTGCAAGGCGCGGCCGCGATGGAGGCCGGGCGAGCCCCCCCCCGTGAGAGAGAGCGGGAGCAAGCCCAATGACCAGGCCGCTTATTTTTGCCGGACTGGCCGCGCTGCTGATCCTCGCCCTGGCCGTGGGCGCTTACCGCCTGGGTCACGGCCAGGCCGCCGCCGAAGGCCGGGCCGAGATCAACGCCCTGAAAGCGGCACAGGCCGAAGAAGCGCGCCGCGCGGCGGACGCCTACGCCAAAGCAGTGGCCGACGCCCTGGAGCGCTACAAAAACGAAGTGGCCAGAGCCGACGCCCTGGCCCTGGACCTGCAACCACAGGACAAAGACCATGCCCGACACGCCGAAAGCCTGCGCGACGAGATCAAGCGTCTGGCCGCTCGCGACCGCAATCTTGACCCTGACACTGTGCGCCTGCTCAACCGGGCGGCAGGGGCCGGAGACAGTATACCTGACGCCGCCCTGCCCCCAACCCTACGCGCCCCCGGCCCTGCTGGAAAGCCCGCCGCCGGCGCGGCCGCTGACGCCGGGCTACTGGCAGGGGTAAGCGAAGCGGACCTGGTGGCCTGGTTTACCGATTACGCCGCCCGCTCGCGCCGCATGGAAACCCGGCTGTCGAGCTGGCAACGCTGGTATCGGGAATTAATGCCTCCGGCGGCCGGGGCGCTGCCCCGAACCCCGCCGGGGGAAATGATTTCCCCCGGACCCTCTCAGTTGGGTTCGGACGACACGTATCAACAGGGCAGCACTCCTGCCCCCCAATCGCCGGTGAGATGCCGGCCAGGAGAATGACATGAAAAAATGGACGGTTGATTTTGGTTTACACCTGGATGCCACCATTGAAGGCATCGAAGCCCATACCGCAAAGGAGGCGAAAGAAATCGCAATCGATATGCTGTTGGACGATCCAAGCCAGTACCTGGATTTTGACAACGAGGACGATGTGGATGTGTGGCTGGAGGATTCAACGGCTTTGCAGGCCAAGGAGTAACTGTGGATATTATCATATCTACGCTGATCGCGCTGATCAAGGTGGCCGTCCTGGCCGGCCTAATCGTGCTGCTCTATTTACAGATCACGGAGTAACTGTGGATATTATCAACGGCATCATAGCCCATTGGGAAATCATCTCCACGTTGATCAGCGTGGCCGTCGTGGGCGCGCTGCTCTATTTGCAGAAAATTTTTGTACGCAAAATAGAATGTAAGGAATGCCGTGATGATCTGGAAAACCGCCTGGACAGCCTCAAAGCCGCGCAGGCCGAATACGGCGAGAGCCGGGCGGTCGTCTCCCAGCAACTGGCGGCCATGCCCAAGGCTACGGATGTTCAGGATTTGAAAGTGGTCATCGAGCGCCTGTCCGGCGACATCCGCACGGTGCAGGCGGAAATCAAGGGCCAGGGCGAGATGCTCAAGGCCGTCAAATCCCAGGGGGACCGAATGAACAGCTATCTGCTGGA
>JAIRTI010000271.1 GCA_031255035.1 Desulfovibrio sp. | reverse complement strand
GATTGCCCCCTCCCTGAAGGAAGGGGTTACCTGAAAGGTATTCCCGGCGTTGCCGGGCGTCAAGCTGGCATCTCCCTGAAGGGAGAGGTTTCAAACCATAAAGGAAATTTCGATGAACGCGAGCCAACTCATCGACATCCTGAAAGCCAACGGCTGGAAGCTCGACCGCATCGAAGGCTCGCATCATATTTTCGTCAAGGAAGGACGCCGCCCCGTCCCGGTGCCCATGCACGGCAGCAGGGATATCGGCAATCTGGCGAAGCGGATATTGAAAGAGGCGGGAATAGAGCACACAAGGTAGGAAGCCATGTTGTATCACTGCGTTATCGAACAGGAAGGCGATGAATATATCGCCCAGTTTCCGGATATGCCCAATGTCGTAACAGGGGGATTTTCCTACGCTGAAGCCCTGCGCTTGGCCAAGGAAGCCCTGGACGGCGTTCTGGCGTCTGAAGTCGCCCACGGCAGCCCCGTGCCGCCGCCGTCTTTTCAAGGCGGGCATCCTGTTCCCGTGGCCAGCCACATTGCTGTGGCCCTGCAACTGCGGGATCTGCGCGGGGAAAAAAGCCAGACGGAAATCGCCCGTAAGCTCGGCCTCACCTATCAGGCGTACCAGCGCCTGGAAAACCCGCAAAGAGCCAACCCCACCCTCAAAACACTGGAAAAGATCGCAGGCGCCTTCGGCAAAGAGCTTTCCGTGACTATACGCTAACACCCCGCTCACGCCGCGCCTCCCTCTGCCTTCAGTTCCTCCAGAGTTCTGCCGTCGCTCTCCCGCGTCGCCGCCTGCCCGCTGTATTCCTGCCAGCTCTCCAGGATCACCTGCACGAATTTTGGGTCGATCTCCATGAGCCGGGCGCTCCGGCTCAGGCGCTCGCAGGCCATGAGGGTGCTGCCGGACCCGCCGAAAAAATACGGCCCGGAGCGTTCGGCGGCCGGGCCGGGCTGAGAGAGCGTCCATCGGGCAGGCGGAGGAGAGTGGGACGCCGGGGATCAGCCGCCGACTTTGCTCAGGTCGATAAGCTCTCTGAGCATCTCGGTGATGTAGGGGATGTTCATGCTGATGACCCGGCTCAGGATTTTATAGACGACGGCCAGCACCAGAGTCGTGCCGATGGTAAAGCCGAGGCCCCTGGCGATGCCGGCAATAAAGTTGAGCCACAACAGCTTGCCGGGCTTTCTCGTCAACTGGACGTATTCGGCGATGCCGCTGCTGTCCAGGTATTTCGCCAGTTGTTTCAGATGCTTGCTCTGTTGCGCGCTGGGGTCGTTGTCGGCTTCGGGCATAAGGCGCGCCTTATATCCCCGCCCTGAAGTGCGGGGTTTTACGGCGCGTTGGATAAAAAGCGGAAGGAGAGTCCGGCCGGGCGTTTTTTCTTTGTTTGACCGGCAGGCGGGGTAAGCGTTCGCGTTCGTGAAACGCTTACTCTCTGAAATTGTTGCGCGGAATGCGGACTTTTTTGTCATAAATTTAAAGAGTGCGTTACGGCGCCATGAAGCGTAGTCTGTTTTCGCCTGGCCGGACCCCGTTTGCCGATGAGTTTATGGGGCCGAAGGGAAAAAGTAAATGGCGTTATACCGTGTTGTTTCGGCGGGCGGCCAGCAATTCTCATTATGAGCTTTTTGCGGCCCCCTATTCGCCAACGGTGAAAGGCAATGCCTCCGGCGGCCGGGGCGCTGCCCCGGACCCCGCCGGGGGAAATGATTTCCCCCGGACCCCCTCAGTTTGGGTTCCGGCTGCGCGCATCAACAAGGCACAACGATCAGCCACCCAATCGCCGGGTCCAGGTACGAAGCTGGGGCCGGCAAGGCCCTGGCGGGTGTGGGCAGAGCCCACATGCGATCAAATTGGCTTCGACAAATTAGAATTGCTGCCGCAAATCCTTGCTGCGGAAAACGAAAAATCATCACTTCCCAAGCATTCCCCGAGCATGACGTAAAGGAACAGCCCATGCAGTGGCTTATCAATACCGCGACGGACCCGGCTTTCAATCTGGCCTTGGAAGAGTATTACCTGACGGGCATTGAAGCCGGCCATCCCGGCATCGCCATTCTCTGGCAGAATGAGCCGACCGTTGTGCTGGGGCGTTTTCAAAACGCTCGAAGCGAAGTAAACGTGGAGTTCGCCGAAAAACACGGCATCCGGATCGCCCGGCGGATCACCGGCGGCGGCGCGGTCTATCACGACCTCGGCACGTTGAATTATACGTTCATCCATTCCCTTGCCAAGGACGGCGCGATTCCCATGTTCCGCGACGCCGGCCGCCCGGTGGCGCATGCTCTGCGCGATCTCGGTCTGCCCGTGTATTTTTCCGGCCGGAACGACATGTTGCTTTCCGGGCGGAAAGTGGCGGGCGTGGCTCATTGCCGCAAGGGGAGGCGCTATCTGCACCATGGCTGCCTCCTGGTGAACAGCGATTTGGATCGTCTCGGCCAGGTGCTGCGCGTCGACCCGGAAAAATATCTTTCCAAAGGGGCGCCTTCGGTACGGAGCCGGGTGGGCAATCTGGCCGACAGCTTTGGCCGGGGCGCGGAGACGGCGCTTACGGTCGATCTGGTGCGCGAGGCCATCATGTCCAGGGTGGCGGGGGAGTTTGCCGCGCCTTCCGAGGCGGATATCGAGGCCGTCCGCGCTCTGCGACAAAGCAAATACGGCTCCCGTGAATGGGTTTTCGGCTCTTCGCCGCCGTTTACGGAACGCAAGACAAAGCGCTTCGCCTGGGGCAAGCTTGAAGCTTTTTTTGCGGTCAGGCAGGGGCGCATCGAGAGCGCGCGCCTGTACGGCGACTTTTTCGCGGACGGCGAAGCCGCGCCCGCTGACGATGCCCCTTCCCCGGATATTGCCGCGCTTGAGCGGGCGCTCGCCGGCGTTGACTATGCCGACGACGCCGTGCGGGCCGCGCTGCAAGCGTTTTCCCTGGAACGTCTTTTCGCCGGATGCGACGCGGGAGAAGTGCTTGCCTTTTTGCTCCCCGGCGGAGCATAATCCCGCCTCCGGCGGCCCCTGGCGTCAGAGTGCCGGGCTGCTTCCCTTTTTTGTCGTCCAGACGAGGTCCGGCAATGGGCAACGCCTTTGTCAAATTGCATCTTTCCATTCTCCTGGCCGGGTTTACCGGTATTTTCGGCAAGCTGATAGAACTGCCGGAAGGCCCCCTTGTCTGGTACAGGATGCTCATGGCCTCGGCGCTTTTTTTTGTTTACCTGGCCGTCTTCGGCAAGGTTCCGAAAGTCAGCGTCAGACAGGGGCTCAGGATTGGCGGCGTCGGCGTGCTGATCGCGCTGCACTGGATTTTCTTTTACGGCAGCATAAAATACGCCAACGTCTCCATCGCCGTGGTCTGTTTTGCCATGACCGGCTTTTTCACCGCGCTGCTTGAGCCTTTGTTCAGCCGCAGACGCCTGTCGATCCGCGAGGTGCTGTTCAGCCTGGTCACGGTCGCGGGCATAGCCCTGATCTTCCATTTTGATTCGCGCTATCGCGCAGGCATTCTGCTCGGCATCGTTTCAGCGGCTTTTGCCGCGCTTCTCACCATTACCATGCGCCGGGTCGGGAAAGAGCACGCTTCGAACACCATGTTGCTGTACCAGATGTCCGGCGGCTTTGTGTTTCTCACTCTGGCCGCGCCGATCTACCTCTGGCTGTTCCCCGATATACGCCTGACGCCGGATTTTCCGGATCTGGCCTATCTTTTCCTTTTGTCGTCGCTGTGCACCATTGGCATGTTTCTTTTGCAAATAGAGGCCTTGCGCAGCATCTCCGCCTTTACGGTCAACCTGAGTTACAACCTGGAACCAATTTACAGCATCCTTCTGGCCATGGCGCTGTTCGGCGAGGCGAGCGAGGTCAATCCCGCCTTTTTCGCGGGTCTGGCGCTGATCTGTATTTCCGTTGCCCTGCAAAGCGCATACGCCGCCCGCCAGATGGGAGGGGGCCGTTGAAAGTTCCGGCGCGGTGCCGCGCAAAGCCCGCGTCCGGCAGAGGACAGTATTTGTTCATCGAAATTTCCTTTATGGTTTGAAACCTCTCCCTTCAGGGAGATGCCAGCTTGACGCCCGGCAACGCCGGGAATACCTTTCAGGTAACCCCTTCCTTCAGGGAGGGGGCAATC
>JAIRTI010000195.1 GCA_031255035.1 Desulfovibrio sp. | reverse complement strand
CCCTCATTGCTGACTTAAGGCAATAGCCACATATAGCAATTAACGCTTGAAACAGTTCGCTTACGGCGGGCAAAGCCCGCCTGCTCCTGTTTCGCGGCAAGGATTTGCGAACAAATCCTTGCCGAGCATCAGCAATTCTCATTATGAGCCTTTTTGCGGACTTGCCAGATACATTCTCCTGGCCCATTCGCCGGGTCCAGGGCCGGCTAGGTCCTGGCGGGTGTGGGCGGCGCCCACATGCAAACTGGCTGGCTTCATCAAAATTAGAATTGCTGGTTGTCGCGATTGCCGGTGTCGCGATTGCCGGTTGTGCTCCCGCTGTTGGCGGTATATAAAGACAGATGCTTAACGGCGCGAGCGGCGAAACAGCCGTTCGCCAAGGCAAGGAGTATATGGTGAGCGAGAATTCCGTTTTTTTCGGCAGACCAGCGCCCGTCAAGGACGAGAGTCTGCCGCGCCAGTTGCCCTTCACCAAGATGCAGGGCCTTGGCAACGACTATATTTACGTTGAGGAGTTTGACGCCCCCGTGATCCGCCCCGGCCCGCTGGCCGAGGCCGTCAGCGACCGTCATTTCGGCGTGGGCGGCGACGGCCTCGTCCTCATGGGCAAGTCCGCCAAAGCGGATTTTCGCATGCGCATATTCAATGCGGACGGTTCGGAAGCGGAAATGTGCGGCAACGCCACCCGCTGCGTCGGCAAGTATCTTTTTGAAAAAGGCTTCACCGATAAAAGCGAATTCACGCTGGAAACCCTGGCCGGCATCCGGGTGCTCACCCTTTCGATCAAAGGCCGCGAAGTCCACAGCGTGCGTGTGGACATGGGCGAGCCGAAACTGACCCCGGCCGAGATTCCCATGCGGGCCGACGGCGACAATTTCATTAACAGCGATATCGTGGTCAACGGCCGCTTGTACAAGGGCACGGCCGTTTCCATGGGCAACCCGCATATCGTCGTCCCCATGCCCGGACTGGAAAGTCTGGATATCGCCCGAATCGGGCCGCTTTTCGAACACCACGCCCTGTTTCCGCGCCGGGTGAACACCGAATTCATCCAGGTGAAGAGCAGAGGTCGGGTGCGCATGCGCGTATGGGAGCGCGGGGCCGGAGAGACCCTTGCCTGCGGAACCGGTGCCTGCGCCGTGCTTGTGGCCTGCGTCCTGAACAACTGGACCGACCGCAGGGCGATTATCGAGCTTCGCGGCGGCGAGTTGGAAATCGAGTGGACCGAGGACAACATCGTCCATATGAGCGGTCCGGCCGCCTATGTTTTTTCAGGAAGCTACAGCGTCGGCTCGTAGGCGTTCCGCGTATCTACCAGGAAAAGCGCATGTTCTCGGCATAGGCCCGGATAAAGGCCGGGTCCGAGGCCAGATCAAGGCTGCGCGCCTGCCCGGCCCAATGGTTGAGCGCGGCGCGCCCTTGCCCGCTTCTGACCAGAAAGCAGGCCCCGGCCAGGGAACTGTTGCCGACGGCCTGTGTTCTGGCGGCCGCGCCCGGCGGCAGGAAGCCCGTCTCTTCCATAGCCGCTTTGTCCACATGCCTGCCCAGGGCCCCGGCCAGGAAAATCCGTTTCAGATCCCGCGCGGCCATGTCGGCGTTTGCCAGCAGACGTTTGAGCGCCAGGCTGAAGGCCGCCTTGACCTTGAGTATCTCCTCGACGTCCGAGGCGGGCAGGGCCAGGCCGCCGGCCAGGGCCAGAACCGGCTCGCCGCCTTCACCGTGGCTGACAGGGAAAAAGCGGGCGAGCGGCCCGCTGTCCAGGGGCGTGAAGCGGCCGTCCCTGTCCATGGCCCGGCTTTGCAGCAGGATGCGCATGAGCGAGATGTATCCGGCACCGGTGATGCCCGGCAGGGCGAGATCGTCAGGCGCCGGCGACAGGGGGCCTGAACCCGCGGCCACGGTCAGGGCGGACAGGCCTTTGGGGCCGAGGCTGAAGGCGCTTACGGCCAGAGGGCCGGCCAGCATGCCGTGGCTGAGGCCGATGCCTTCCAGGGCCGGACCGAGCGGAACGGAACCGGCCAGGGCGCGGTCCGGGGCCAGGGCCAGCAAGAATTCGCCGTTGGTGCCCATATCGGCCAGCAGGAAAGGATATTCGACGGGCGCGGCGTCAGGGTCAAGGGCCAGGGCGGCGTAGCCGGCGCTGACGTCGCCGCCGACAAAAGGCGATATCTGGGGGGGGAGCCACAACGGCGGCAGGCCCGGCACGTCCTCCCATTCCCCTCCGGCCAGGGGAAGCCCGTAGGGAGCGGCGGCCAGACGCCGGGTGTCGAGATTCAAGGCGATGGCGCTCATGGCCGTGTTGGCGGCAAGACAGGCGGCTTCCGGCGGGCTTTCGCCGGGCGCGGGCAGGGCGGCGTCCATCAGCGCCTCCAGGGTGAGCCGGCTCAGGCGCTCTCTCCCGGCGGCGGTGCCGGCCGCGGCAAGCCGGGACATGACGTCGCTGCCCGCCCCCATCTGGGGGTTGATGCGGCCGCCCGAGCGCAGAATGTCGCCCGAGGGCGTCACAAGCCGCCACTGCATGGAGGTGGTGCCGAGATCGATGGCCAGGAAGCCGCGCGCTGCGGCCCGCCCCGGCAAAGGGGCCGGCGCTTGCGGTCCGCCCCGCGCAAGCGACTTCGGAGGCAGTTCGACCAGCATTCCTTCTTGAGGGCGATGGCGGCAGGCCAGGCGCATGCCGGCCGCCAGTTCGTCCTCTGAAAAAACGGCGCGATCCGCAGGCAGGGGCGGCGGCATGTCCGGAGCGCGGACGATGCGCATCCGGCAGCGGCCGCAACGGGCAATGCCGGAACACAGGGCCGGAGGCTCAACCAGCCCCGAGAGGTAGACGGCTTCGGACAGGCTCTCTCCCGCGCCGTAGCGAACCTCGGGCGCGCCGGTTCCGTCTGGTCCGTCTTCGGAGTTGAATCCGCTGTCCCCAGGGAGGAGTTTCAGCAGAACGGAGTTCGCCATGCCGGCTTATGCCTTATGATTGAAGGAGAGCCTCAGGGAGTGTCCCGCAGGCAGTCCGAGGACTCAAGAGCCTGGAGGGCCTCGTCATAGTCGAAGTTGCGCAGGGTCGAAGTTGCGCAGGCCGGGCATCAAAGGCAGACCGGAAAGGAATGCTCTCATGCTGTCACTCCCTGTAAAACGCCCGCCGCGACAATACCGCCCGGCCGATGCCGGGCCCGCTCTCAGCCCTGGTAGGCGTTATTATCAATGATCCAGCAGAGTTTGCCGTTGTGCGGGCGAACCATCTGCGCCGGCAGCACCGGGGCGGCCATAAGATTGAGGGCAGTGGACAGCACATGGTTTTTCACCCTGCCGGAGGCGAGAAATACGCAGCATCGGGCGTTATTAAGCACAGGCAGCGTCAGGGTCAGGCGCGGGAACTTGTGTTGGGGCAGGTAGACGTCGGCCACAATATCCTCGCCGTTGGCAAGGGCCGGGTCGCCGGAGAAAAGCGACGCCGTGTGCCCGTCCGTCCCGACCCCGAGCAGGATGCAGTCAAAACGGGGAAATTCGCCGGGAAT
>JAIRTI010000164.1 GCA_031255035.1 Desulfovibrio sp. | reverse complement strand
CGCCTGGCGGCGGGCCGCCGGGCGGGCCGTGGCGGGCGGGGGCGGCGCCGGGCTTCCGGCGCGGCTTTTCGCCCGAGGGGCGCGTGCCGTCAGGGCGGCACGCGCCGCGCCCCGCGTCTCCGTTTTTCTCATAACGGCGGGCGGTTTCGGGGCCGTTCGCCGAAGGGGCGGCGTCTGCCCGGTGGTTGTCACGGGCTTCGTCGGGGCGGCGTCGGTGTGTCATAAGCGGCTGGGTACTCCGGGAAAACTGGGCAAGGGATCGCGCGGCTGGTTTCAATATGTTCGCGCGTCAACACTCCCTAGCGCGAAAGTGCGCGTGGAGCAAGAAAAATCGCAATATCCCATCCTTACGTCGAAATTATCTTGACACCCTACGCCCAAGCTTGTTATTTTCCGCACAAGTGTTCAGGACAGGTGAGAAAGGGCGTACCCGCTTTTTAGCGCAAGTTATTGCGTACGCTGATCTTTTTGCTCCTGTTGTTACCGGATGTCTGTTGATCTAAGATAACCCTCAAATACCAGTTGGAGGACAAGGTATGCCGACATTTGTCGATCCGTCCAAGTGTGATGGCTGCAAGGGTGGCGAGAAAACCGCTTGCATGTACATCTGTCCCAACGATCTTATGATCTTGGATCCTGATGAGATGAAGGCCTTTAACCAAGAGCCGGATGCTTGCTGGGAGTGTTACTCCTGCGTGAAAATCTGCCCGCAAGGCGCCATCACGGCCCGTCCTTACGCTGACTTCGCGCCCATGGGCGGCACCTGTATCCCCATGCGTTCCGCAGACTCCATCATGTGGACCGTCAAGTTCCGCAGCGGTGACGTAAAACGCTTCAAATTCCCCATCCGCACCACCCCTGAAGGGTCCATCAAGCCTTTCGAAGGCAAACCCGAACCTGCGGATCTGGACAGTGAACTGTACTTCAACGAGACGGCTTTGACCAAACCCGAAACCGTTCTCGGCAAGAAAGTCGACGTCACCGAAGCCGGCGTTTCCAAGATTTGGGCCGACAAAGCGTAAGCCGCTTTGGGTCTGCAACTACGATTCTTTTTTTAAGGAGATACTAATATGCCGATGATTCCTGTTAAGGAAAACCCGAGAGGGGTTGCCATCGCTGATCCTGCTGTAAAAGAGCATGATGTTGACATTCTCATGGTTGGCGGCGGCATGGGCAACTGCGGCGCTGCTGTCGAAGCCGTGCGCTGGGCCGACAAATTCGCTCCCGATCTGAAAATCCTCCTGATCGACAAGGCCGCCCTTGAGCGCTCCGGTGCCGTGGCCCAGGGCCTTTCCGCCATCAACACCTACCTTGGCGACAACAAGGCCGACGACTATGTCCGCATGGTCCGCACCGACCTTATGGGCCTTGTGCGCGAAGACCTTATCTTCGACCTCGGCCGCCATGTCGACAACTCCGTCCACCTCTTTGAAGAGTGGGGCCTTCCCTGCTGGATCAAAGACGGCGACCACAACCTGGACGGCGCCCAGGCCAAGGAACAGGGCAAGTCCCTGCGCAAAGGCGACGCCCCCGTGCGTTCCGGCCGCTGGCAGATCATGATTAACGGTGAATCCTACAAGTGCATCGTGGCCGAAGCCGCGAAGAACGCCCTTGGCGAAGCCCGCCTGATGGAGCGTATCTTCATCGTGAAGCTGCTTCTCGACGCCAATGTCGACAACCGCATCGCCGGCGCCGTGGGCTTCTCGTTGCGCGACAACTGCGTACACATCTTCAAAACCAACGCCATGGTCGTCGCCTGCGGCGGCGCGGTGAACGTGTACAAGCCCCGCTCCACCGGTGAGGGCATGGGCCGCGCGTGGTACCCGGTGTGGAACGCCGGCTCCACCTACACCATGTGCGCTCAGGTCGGCGCTGAAATGACCATGATGGAAAACCGCTTCGTGCCCGCCCGCTTCAAGGACGGTTACGGCCCGGTCGGCGCCTGGTTCCTGCTCTTCAAGGCCAAAGCCACCAACTACAAGGGCGAAGACTACTGCGAAACCAACCGCGCCATGCTCAAGCCTTACGAAGATCGCGGCTACGCCAAGGGCCACGTCATTCCGACCTGCCTGCGCAACCACATGATGCTTCGTGAAATGCGCGAAGGCCGCGGCCCGATCTTCATGGCCACCGACGTCGCCCTGAAGACCACCTTTGAAAAACTGAATCCGGCCCAGCAAAAGCACCTTGAATCCGAAGCCTGGGAAGACTTCCTTGACATGTGCGTGGGCCAGGCCAACCTGTGGGCCGCCATGAACATCAAGCCGGAAGAAACCGGTTCTGAAATCATGCCCACCGAACCCTACCTGCTCGGCTCTCACTCCGGCTGCTGCGGCATCTGGGTTTCCGGCCCCAACGAAGACTGGGTGCCTGACGACTACAAGGTCAAGGCGGACAACGGCAAAGTCTACAACCGCATGACCACCGTGAACGGCTTGTTCACCTGCGCCGACGGCGTGGGCGCTTCCGGCCACAAGTTCTCCTCCGGCTCCCATGCTGAAGGCCGCCTGGTCGGCAAGCAGATGGTGCGCTGGTGCGTCGACCACAAGGACTTCAAGCCCTCCATCAAAGAAAAAGCGGACGATCTGAAGAAGCTGGTTTACCGTCCGTACTTCAACTTCGTGGAAGGCAAAAGCGCCTCCACCGACGCCGTGGTGAACCCCAACTACATCACCCCGAAGAACTTCATGATGCGCCTTATCAAGGCCACCGATGAATACGGCGCCGGCATCAGCACTTACTACACCACGTCCGACGCCCTTCTCAAGCACGGCTTCCACCTGCTGAAAATGTTGGAAGAAGACTCCGAGAAGCTGGCCGCCCGTGACCTGCACGAACTGCTGCGCTGCTGGGAAAACTACCACCGCCTGTGGACCGTGCGCCTGCACATGCAGCACATCGACTTCCGTCTTGAGTCCCGTTACCCCGGCTTCTACTACAGAGCCGACTACATGGGCCTGGACGACTCCAAGTGGAAGTGCTTCGTGAACTCCAGGTATGATCCCAAAAAGGGCGAGACGAACATCTTCAAAAAGCCCTACTACCAGATCATTCCCGAGTAAGACGCCTTTAACGGGGGCATACGCGGTATGCCCCCGTTTTCTTGACGCCCCGCCCGTTCGCGGGCGGGGCGTCGCCCGCCGCCAGGCGGGTGATGCCGATTCATTACATGGCGGCAGCCCTTGGTCGTATGACCAGCGCTCATACAGACCGTGATGCCGGATACTCCGGCTTCTTTACGTCGCCCTGCGGCGTAGTCGTGTTTTTGCGGCTATGCCGGCCGGCCTTCGGTCGGGCCCGGCCAGGCGGAGGGCAGCGAGAAAACGGCCGGGGCCGGGGCAGTAAGGTCGCTTATTGTCCCAGGACTGGGCCGTTTGCCCATGCCGGTCAATGCAGGCCCTTCATTACAGGCTCCTAACCAGGGAGGATACCCGAGATGTCCAACGCCATACTCGTCGTCGGAGGCGGATTCAGCGGTTTGACGGCCGCTCTTGAAGCCGCGGAAGTCGGCTATGATGTGTTCATCGTCGAAAAAAGCCCTTTTCTTGGCGGCCGGGTAGCACAGCTGAACAAATATTTCCCCAAGCTCTGCCCCCCGTCCTGCGGGCTGGAAATCCAGTTCCAGCGCATCAAGAAAAACCCCAAAATCAAATTTTTTACCCAGGCGACTGTCAGTTCCGTCAAGGGTTCCGCCGGCGATTACACGGTGAAGGTTCATATCGAACCGCGCCGCACGGCCCCCAACAGCGCGGATCTCGGCCTGCTGGCTTCCTCCCTGTCTGGCGAAACGGACAATGATTTTGATTTCAATCTGACCAAGCGCAAGGCGCTGTATCTTTCCGCGCCGTTTGCCTTCCCTTCGCGCTATGTCCTCGACACGGACACCCTGAGCAAGGAAGACCAGATCCGCGTGGCCAAAAGCGCCTTTGTCAACCTGAACGAGGCATGCAGGGATATTGAGCTTTCCGTGGGCAGCATCATTCTGGCCACCGGCTGGAAACCCTATGATGTGACCAGGCTCGCCAACCTCGGCTCGGGCGCGGCGCCCAACTGTATATCCAACATGCAGATGGAGCGGCTGGCCTCGCCGCACGGGCCCACGGGCGGACGCATCAAGCGCCCGGCCGACGGCGCCGAACCCAAAAATATCGCCTTTGTACAGTGCGCGGGCTCCCGCGATCAAAACCACCTGAACTTTTGCTCGTACATCTGCTGCATGGCCTCCCTCAAGCAGGCCGCCTACGTGCGTGAGCAATATCCGAACGCCAGGGTGACCGTGTACTATATCGATCTGCGTACGCCCGGCCGCTATGAGAACTTCCGCAAAAAAATCACCTGCGACGACCGCATTCACCTGGTCAAAGGCAAGGTGGCCGGTCTTGAAGCCGCCGCAAACGGCGACGTGATTGTGGAAGTGGAAGACGCCGTCAAGGGCGAAAAGCGGAAAATCAAGCACGATCTGGTGGTACTTGCCACGGGCATGCAACCGAGTCTCGCGGCCGACGCCAACCCCTACGGGGTGACTCTTGACGCCGACGGCTTCATCGTTGACGGTGAGGACAAGGGTATTTTCGCCGCCGGATGCGCCAAGCAGCCCCTTGACGTCATGCGCTCCGCCCAGTCAGGCACCAGCGCTGCCTTGAAAGCGATCCAAACGGTGAGAGGGAGGTAGCAAGAATGGCCACGAAAATAGGCGTATATTTTGACCAATCCGCCATCGGCGGCGGCCTTGACGTCGAGGCTCTGGCCGCTGGGGTGGAAAAGCGCTGGAGCGATCTCGCCCCGGTGGTCAAGGTCTTTCCCATACTGGCCGCCGACAGCGCGCGCAAGGAAGTTGCCGCCGACATCGACGAAAACGGGCTGGACGGCGTGCTCATCTGTGGCAGCGCCGCCCGCGTGGACTGGGATATCTACCGCTTTGACGGCGTCCAGGTCGAGCGCGTCTCCCTGCGTGAAGGCTGCGTCAAGGCCTACAAGAACCCTGACGGCGGCTTGCTGCCGGAAAACCTTGAGCCCGGCGACGCCCCCGAACTGCTGACCCTCATGGCTGTTGACTATATCAACATGGGC
>JAIRTI010000159.1 GCA_031255035.1 Desulfovibrio sp. | reverse complement strand
GGGCCAACTGCGACAGAGTGTCGCCGGCTTTGACCGTGTACACGCCCGGACTTGTCCCCGTCGGCGATCCGCCGTAGGCGGGCGCGACCGATGCCCCCTTGGCCGGAATCAGGATAACTGCCCCCCTTCCGGGAAACTTGTCAAAGCCGTTGGCGTCCTTTATGGCGGCGGGCGCGACGTTGTAGCGCTTGGCCACTTTGATCAGAGTATCTCCCCGCTGGACGGTGTATTCCTGCCATCCTGACGGTTTGCGGGCCTCATTGCCGGCCACCCAGGCCGAGGCCTGAGCGAGTTTTTCCGGCGGCACATAGGCCGTGGTGCTGCCGGTCGGCGGGCTGGTGGTCCGGCGGTAGGCCGGGTTCATGCCGGAAAAATCCTCCCAGGTGATGCCCAGGCGCGCGGCCAGGCCGGCGAGGTTGGTATTGGGCGGCACGTCAACGGGCTTCAGATTCCAGACCATATCCGGGGTGGACTGCTCAAAGCCGAGGCGGTTCAGGTTGCGCATGATTTTAGCCACCGCGATGAGCCTGGGCACGTAATCGCGGGTTTCCTCTCTCAGCCGCTCCCGTTCGTCCAACTGTCCGTCAAGACGGCACAAATCAAAAAAATCCTTGGCGCCGGTGCCGGAAACCGCGCGGCCGATTTTGCCCTCGCCGGCGTTGTAGGCGGCTACGGCCAGGTGCCAGTTGGAAAAATCCTGGTAGAGCTTGAGCAGATACTCCGAGGCCGCCGCGGTCGCCTTGTAAGGGTCCCGCCGCTCGTCAATCCAGTTGTTCTGGGTCAGCCCGTACCTGCGGCCGGTAGAGGGCATGAACTGCCAGAGGCCGGCCGCGCCCATGGGCGAACGGGACACCGGGTTTCCGCCGCTTTCGACCATGCACAGGTACGCGATGTCGCCGGGAATGCCCCGTTCGGCGAAGGTCTTGCGCACGTGCGGCAAAAAGCGGGCGCTACGCTGCACGAAGCGCTCGAAGGTGCGGCGGTGTTCGTGAACAAAGAACTTGAAATGCAACTCCACGATATGGGCTTCCTCCTCGCTCAGATCGCGGTCCAGGTCGCTGACGGTCTTGAAGGCATACAGTTCGGCGGCTGTCAGAGGCTGGCCGTCATCCCTCGGGGTATAGGGGATGGACATCATTTCTTCCTCGTCGCCTCGGTATTTGCCGATGGCGTCGACGGATCGGTCGGCGCAGCCGCCAAGCGCGGCGAGCATCAGAAGGAGAAGAACAAGGGCACCAAGCCCGAGGCGGGACCGTTGGCTATGGCGTTCGCGGGCGGATCGCAAGACGGAAAAAGAGTGGTCACCGGGCATGGAGTCCTCATGAAAAAGCGGACGAAGCCGCGCGAAAGGGCTTGCATTGCAGGACGTTGACAGGTACGAAAAAGTAAAGCGGCCGTGCGGGGCAACGCCTCAAGGGCCGACTTTTCCTCATAACCGGCGGAAGTCTACAGCATCTTGACGCCTTAGGCAACCGTGCCAAAATAGAGTCAGCAATTCTCATTTTGATGAAGCCGGCCAGTTTGCGTGCGGGCGCCGCCCACAGCGTCAGGCCGCCGGTCCCGGCTTCGTGCCTGGACCCGGCGCATGGGCCGGGAGAATGTATCCGGCAAGTCCGCAAAAAGGCTCATAATGAGAATTGCTGAAATAGAGCACAGCAATATGGACAAAAAGCCTGGACAGACGATTCGCCGCAAGGCGGACAGCGGCCGGGAAAGGGCCGCGCCTGACGTCGGCCAGGCGCCGCTTCTGCCCGGCCTGAAGCCGGTGCTGGAAATGCTGGAGCGCAACCCCGAACGGGTCGACGCCGTGTTTTTGCGCAAAGGGCGGCACGGCCGGGAAATGGAAGAAATCGTCGATCTGTGCAGGCGGGCGAGAGTGCGCTTTTCCCTGCTGGAGGCGGCCTCTTTCGCCAGGGTTTACCGGGGCGGGCGCCAGGGCGTGGTGGCGCGGCTTTTCGAAGCCGGATACGTTGACCATGAGGATCTGTTCGCCTCGGTGACGCAGGCGCCGCTGCCGCTCATCCTGGCCCTTGATCAGGTGCAGGACCCCGGCAACGCCGGCACGCTGGCGCGGACTCTGTACGCCATGGGAGGCGCGGGACTCCTGGCGCCCAGGCATAACGGCGTATACCTCGGCGCGGCTGCGGCCAAGGCTTCGGCCGGGGCGCTGGAGCGCCTGCCCGTGGCCAGACCCGCCAACCTCGGTCAGGCCCTCGATCTGGCGAAAAAGCAGGGGTTCACCGTTTACGGCGCCGGCTTCGCGCCGGGCACGGCCCTGGATTCCGGGTCGACGCCTCTGGACGAAACGCGAAAAAAAGCAACGGGCAAAGGTCCGGTGCCCGTTTTTATCGACGCCCTGACCGCCGATTTCCGCCTGCCGGCCATCCTGGTGCTGGGCAGCGAGGAAAGCGGCATGCGGCCGGGCACCGAACGGCGCTGCGATTATCTGCTGAGCATCCCCATGCTGCGCGAGTTCGACTCCTTGAACGTGGCCCAGGCCGGCGGCATCATTATCAGTTCCTTTCTCAGAAACATGCTGGGCAAAGCCGCGACGCCGTCCGGATAAGGACACTCGCGCGGCGTCATACCTCCGGGTGTGGGCGACGCCCGCATTTAAACCGGACTGGCTTCAACCAGGATATTAACGCGACGCGCCGATCTGGGGCGGCCTCTCGACAAGGCGGGCGATTTCGCCGCGCTCAAAGCCTCCGCCCAGGGCCTTTATCAGATTGATCGCGGCCGTCAGGCGCGCGCCCTGAACCTCAATGGCGGCGCGTTCGTTCGCCAGGGCGGCGGTCTGGCTGTTGACGACCTGCAGATAGGTGGTCAGCCCCCCCTCATACTGCGACATGGCCAGCCGCAAGGCCGATTTCGACGCGGTCACGGCTCTGGCCTGGGCCTCGGCCTCGGTCTCCAGCCAGCGCAGGGCGGAGAGGCTGTCTTCCACGTCCTTGACCGCCTCCAGCACGGTCTGCCGGTATTGCGCCACTTCGGCCTCATAGCCGGCCCAGGCCGCGTCGGATTCCGCGAGCCGCCTGCCGCCTTCAAACAGGGAAAGCGCCGCCGAGGGGCCCACGGACCACGAATACAGGGTCGGCCCGCGCCAATCCAGGGCCTGCCGGATAAAATCCCCGCCCAGGGAAATGCTTGGAAACCAGGCGGCCCTTGCCAGCCCGATTTCCTGGTTGGCCGCGGCCACCCGCCGTTCGGCCGAGGCGACGTCCGGCCTTCTTTCAAGCAGGGCGGCCGGCAATTCCCTGGGCGCCGACGGCACCTGGGCCGCGAGCGGGGCGCGTTGAAGCGAAAAAGTCGACGGCATCTCGCCCACAAGGATTGCCAGGCCGTGTTCAAGTTCGGCGCGGCGCCGCTTGAGAGCCGCGAGTTGGGCTTCGGCCGAGGCCAGTTGGGTTTGCGCCTGATCGAAATCCACCTGGGTGACCATGCCCCCCCGGTACTGGCTTCCGGTCAGTTCCACAGCGCGTCTGTAAGCTTTGAGCGTGTCCTCATACAGGCGAATCTGCCCGTCGGTCATGCGCAGTTCGAAAAAGGTCTGGGCCAGTTCCGCCTGCAAGGCGAGGCGCATGGTGGCGAAGTCCGCCGCCGAGGCTTCGGCCTGGGCCTTGGCGCCTTCAAGGCCGGGCAGGGCGTTCCAGAAGCCGATTTCCCACTGGGCGGACACGCCGAACGAATAGCGGCCGGAGGAGGCGGTGGTCTCTGATCCGCCGCGCGTGAAGGAACCGGGCGCGCTGAGGCCGGGGAAGAGGGCCGAACGGGCGATGGACACCTGGGCCCTGGCCCGACGCAGGTTGGCGGCCGCGATAACCATGTTCTGGTTGGCCTGGCCGAGCCGGTCCATGAGGTCGTCCAGGCCGCTGTCGACAAAGACGCGCCACCATGGGCCGCGCTCGCCGGCGTCGGCGGGCGCGGCGCTTTTCCAGCCGTTTTCTTCTTTATAGGCAGGGGGCATCCGGCCGCCGGGCACGCCGGGCTCGCGGTAGGCCGGGCTCAGATTGACGCAGCCGCCGCAGGAGAGCGCCCACAGGAAAAGACAGAAGATTTGCGCTGTTGACTTCATGCCGCGAGGATAGCCCGAAGCCGGACCCTTTGGCAAAGAAGTTTTTTGAGCGGTGTGAAATTGAACACTTTCTGAAAAAAGCACGTCTTGGCGCGGAGTCCGCATCCGGGGAGAGGCCGGGGGTTTTGGTCTTGTCGTGCCCGCGTCCGATAAAGAATATTTTTCACAAGCGGACGTTTTGACATTCATCTTCTTTCGACTATCAACGGGCGCAATATAAATTGCGTAATGCACTATTTTAAAATGTACACTTTTACATTATTGACAAAAATCACAACTATCCTCTATCCGTAACGAACCATTATTCAATCCATTATCCCCGCGCCCGGCCGGCGGGGGATTCCGATATTGCCACGGCCCGCCAGGGCCACATTTTCGAGCCGCCTTATACCTTGCCGCGTAAGCGCCGCAAGAGAACATAGTGCTTCTTTTTCTGCTCTCCGTTGCGGTTTCCGGCCTGTTCCCTCAACCTTTGAGGCGGCCTGTTCCGCGCGTCAACCCGCATGAAGGATGGAGGAGGCGTCTTGAACAAGCGATCTGTTCCCATAGCCATAGTCAGCTGTATTCTGGCCCTGGCGGGCCTGGCCGGGTATTTCACGCCAGCCGCCATGGAGGCCGAACCTGCGCGC
Organism: Desulfovibrio sp.; assembly: GCA_031255035.1. GTDB lineage: Bacteria > Desulfobacterota > Desulfovibrionia > Desulfovibrionales > Desulfovibrionaceae > Frigididesulfovibrio. The sequence goes on along the minus strand of JAIRTI010000159.1, from coordinate 899 downwards.
CTGCTCATGGAAAACCCTGGCGGAAGGGTGGTTTTCACGCATAACGCGCACAGCGCTCCGGGCGGTCCCTATGGCGATATCGCCTGCGCCGACTGTCACCATGAGCTGAAGGTCTCGCCCGCCGCCGTCAAAGACGGTCAGAACCCCGGGGTCAAGTCCTGTACCGCCTGCCACGGTTCGGCCGACAGCCCCGCTTTTGTCGACTCGCACCAGGAACTTTACCGCCCCGGCGGCGACGCCGCCTGCGTCTCCTGCCACCACGGCCGCATGGCGGGCTATTCATCCAAGTGGAGCCATGATGACCACTGGACCTACGCCGGCGACGACTGCCAGAGCTGCCACCACCCCGAGCGCTACGAAGCCCGGCCCGGCAAGTTCATGAACATCAAGCCGCAAAAATGCCGCAATTGCCATACGGCCAGGCCCAACCCCATGACGGCGGCAACGCTTAAGGACGCGGCGCACGCGAAGTGCCGGTCCTGCCACGAGGATCTGTTCGAGGCCGGCGCCAATGGCTGCGCCGTCTGCCATAATTTGAAGAGCAGCGCCGTGGAACTGGCCGAAGGGACCTTTACCAGGACATACCCGGCGTGCGGCAACTGCCACGCGCCTATTTCGGGCGCTCTGGACGCCTTCCACGGCAACTGCATGACCTGCCATGACGCCAACAAGAGCAAGGGTATGGGCAAGGGGCCGGGCAAGGCGGCGCCGTGCGGGCAATGCCACGCCCAATAGCGCTTCGCCGGGCCGTGCTTACGGCCCGGCGCGCGGCCGCTCCGCGACGGGGCGGCCCTTTGACCGGAGAAAATGACGCGGGATGATTTGAATCATAACCTGCCAAGGAAGAGTGCGAATGGACAGACGATTTCTCCTTTCACCGGCCGAGCGGTGTCCCATCA
>JAIRTI010000122.1 GCA_031255035.1 Desulfovibrio sp. | reverse complement strand
CGCGCCCGGCAGGGTCACCAGAACCTCGGCCCCGCCGTCAGGGCCGTTCGCCAGGGTCAGGGCGCCGCCGTGGCTGGCGATGATGGTATTCACTATGGCCAGACCCAGGCCGGTGCCGTCGTCTTTGGTCGTAAAAAAGGGGTCCAGCAACTGGTCCATGTTTTCCACGGGAAAGCCGGGGCCGGAATCGTGAAACAGCAGGGAAACGGCGGGCGGGCTGCCTTGGACGCGTTGTATTCTGATGGTCAGGGTGCCGGCGCTGCCCACGGCCTGTACCGCATTGCCCATGATGTTGTAAAAAGCCCTGTAAAGCAAGTCCTTGTCGCCGGAAACCCAGAGCGGCGCGTCCAGTTCCCCGGCGCGCACGACGCCGATATCCCTCTGGGCGAGATCCGGCGCGAGAAAGGTCAGGGCCTGATTGATCACGGCGTTGACGTCCACCGCGTCCGGCTTGGGCTGGCGCGGCCGGGCGTAATCCAGAAAATCTCCCACGGTGCGGGTGAGCCGCTTCGCTTCATCATAAATAGCTTGCAGTATTTTCGCCGTGCCCGGCGAAGCGCCGTCGGTCCGGCGCAGGAGCAACTCGGCGCTGGAGGAGATAATGCCCAGCGGGTTGCGTATCTCATGGGCTATGCTGGCTACCACGCGCCCCATGCCGGCCAGTTTTTCATGCTGGTGCAGTTCCGCCTGCAGGCTTTGTTCCGCCGCCACCCGCAGGGCCAGGGCGCGCTCGGCCCTACGCACCAGGATCATCAGGATCAGCAAGAGCATGCCGGAAGAAAGCAGGGTGACGGCCAGCACCAGTTGCTGGAAGCGGATGGTGCTTTTCATGTCAAGGGTGATGTCCTGCGAAAATTCCAGGACGCCCATGAGCGCTCCGCCGGAAACCGTTGAACTGGGATGGTTTTCGATGCGCAGCGGATAGGTCGTGCGCATACGGAAGGTATCCGGGTCGAGCGAAAGCCGGAAAAAGGCCTGCCAGTAAGGGATGCTTTCAATGATTTCAAAAATTGGCCCGGCGGCGAGAATGGCCGCCGCAACCGAGGGCCCGGCGTATTCCTTGCTGCCCAGCTCGTTCTGGTTTGTGGCGTAGCGGACGGTTTGATCGTGCGAAAAGATGCGCAAATCGTCAACATTCAGACCCTGGATAATGGAGCGGATGATGCCGTCAAGCGCGCGGTATTGCTCGGGGTTGTTCAAGTCGATGCGCCCGAAGATGCCCACCGTGGGCAAGGTGAAACGCCGGTAGATCTGGTTGTTCAGATAATCGGCCAGAAGCGAGGCGAAACTGTGGTTTTTGCGGATGATGGTGTTGCCCGAGTAATTGCCGAGATAGATGGCCACCACCACCGAAAGAATGACGGTCAGGGTCATGGCCGCCAGCGCCAGGGAACGGACGACCCCGAAACTCAGCACGTTGTCGTGCTTTGCCTGCATCAGCCGGGAAACGGAAGCGGCGCGGCCTCCAATCGGGCCGGGGCGATCCGCTGCCGCCTCCGCCCGGTCCGCCGCCGGTCTGACGCCCGGCAACGCGGTCTGGACGCAAGGGCGGCAAGCCGCGGCTTCGTTGTTGGTCCGTTGCGGTTTGGAAGGCCCGTTCGCGGCAGGGCGGCGCGCATCGCTGGCGTTCAGGGTCTAAACCTCGCAGCCGCAGTTCAGGCAGACTTCCTTGACGGCTGCCAACACTTTATCAACGCTGAAGCCGAAATACTCGTAAACGGCCGGGCCGGGAGAGGATTCGCCGAAGCCGCGCATGCCGATGCTGCGGCCGTCAAGCCCGACGTATTTCCGCCACCAATCGCTGGAGGCGGCCTCAATGGCAACCCTGGCCCGCACCTCGTGGGGCAGGACCGACTCGCGCCATTCTCTGTCCTGGGCCTCAAAGAGTTCGGCGCAGGGCATGGACACCACGCGCACCCGTTTGCCGCGTTTTTCCAGAACGTCCTGGGCGGAGAGGGCCAGCGCCACTTCCGATCCCGTGGCGATAAGAATGATCTCCGGGCCGCCGCCTTTGGCTTCCTTAAGAATATAGCCGCCACGGGTGATATGGGCCAGGGTCCTGGCGTCCCTGGGGGCCGTGTTCAGGTTCTGACGCGACAGAGCGAGGCAGGTGGGGCCGTCGGCGCGGGAAAGGGCCGCTTGCCACGCGGCGGCCGTTTCCACGGAATCGCAAGGCCGCCAGACGTGGATGCCGGGGATGAGGCGCAGCATGGGCAGTTGCTCCACCGGCTGGTGCGTGGGGCCGTCTTCGCCGACCATGATGGAGTCGTGGGTCAGAACCCAGATGACGCGTTGCTTCATGAGCGCGGAAAGGCGGATGGCGTTTTTGGCGTAATCGGCGAATACCAGGAAGGTCCCGCCGTAAGGAATGAACCCGCCGTGCAGGGCCAGGCCGTTCATCATGCACCCCATGCAGAATTCGCGGACGCCATAGTGCAGGTAACGGCCGGAAAAATCGCCGGGGCGGATGGCCTTTGCCCCGTTCCACAAGGCGCCCACCGAGCCGGTCAGGTCGGCGGCGCCGCCCAGCAGTTCGGGTATGGAGGGCGCCAGACAATCAAGGATTTCTTTTGAGGAAATGCGGCTGGCCTTGGCCTGCCCGTTTTTCTGGGCTTCAAGCATGAATTCCCGCAAAGGAAGATCCCAGCCTTCCGGCAAAGCGCTTTGCCCGCCGTCGTCGGTGCCGGTGCGGCGGTTGAATTCGGCGGCCAGTTCGGGGTAGTCATTGGCGTATTTGGCGAAACGGCTTTTCCAGCGTTTTTCCGCCGCTTCGCCTCGCATTCGGGCGTCCCAGGCGCTTTTGACGTCGCCGGGGATTTCAAAGGGCGGGTACGGCCAGTTCAGCAGCTTGCGGGCCGCCGCGATATCCTCTTGCCCCAACGGCGCCCCATGGCTTTTGGCCGAACCGGCCTTGCCCGGAGAACCTGCGGCAATGGTGGTGCGGCAACAAATCAGGCTCGGCTTGTTTTTTTCCTTTTTAGCCTTGGCGATGGCTTTTTTCACGGCTTCGGGGTCGTGTCCGTCCACATCGGGAATGACATGCCAGTCGTAGGCTCTGAAGCGCGCGGGCGTATCATCGGCAAACCAGTCTCTGACGTCGCCGTCGATGGAAATGCCGTTGTCGTCCCACAGCGCGATCAGCTTTCCCAGCCCGAGCGTGCCGGCGAGGGACGCCGCCTCGTGCGACAGACCTTCCATCATACAGCCGTCACCCATGAAGACATAGGTATGGTGGTCGACAATGGCGTGGCCCTCGCGGTTGAATTCTTCGGCCAGCAGGCGTTCGGCCAGAGCCATGCCCACGGCCGAGGCAAAACCCTGGCCCAGCGGGCCGGTGGAGATCTCGACTCCGGGGGTCAGGCCGTGCTCGGGGTGTCCGGGCGCGCATGAGTGGATCTGGCGAAAGCCCTTGATATCCTCAATGCTCACGGCGTACCCCGTAAGATACAGAAGGGAGTAAAGCAGCATGGACGCATGCCCGTTGGACAGGACGAAACGGTCCCGGTCACGCCAGGAAGGGTTCTCGGGGTTGTGTTTCAGAAAGTCGTTCCACAGCACCTCCGCCATGTCCGCCATGCCCATGGGCGCGCCGGGGTGGCCAGACTTGGCTTTCTCAATGGCGTCCATTGACAGAAAGCGTATGGCGTTGGCGAGTTCTTTGCGCGTGGGCATTGGCTGCTCCTTGGGTCTTTCGGAGAATTCGGGGACGATGGTTCGGGGCTGTTGAACGGATGACGGCAACCGGTCAGACAGTGGCGGATGCGGCGGCTTCCTCAAAAAGGCGCAGGCGCTCGGCATAGGGCGGATGGCTGAAAAACGCCGAACCCGACACCAGAACGTCGGCCCCGGCGCGGATGATATCCTGGGCGTTCTCCGGGGCGACGCCGCCGTCAACCTGGATGAGCGCGGGGCTTTTCTCCTGGGCCAGCATGCCGGCTATCCGGCGGATTTTAGCCAGACTCCGGGGAATAAAGCTCTGCCCTCCAAAACCAGGATTTACACTCATCACCAGGACCAGATCAAGCAAATCCACAACATTTTCCAGGGCGGCAACCGGGGTGGAGGGGTTGAGCGCGACCCCGGCCTTGATGCCGAGACGGCGTATCTCCCGCAGCGCGCGGTCGAGGTGCGCGCCCGCCTCGACGTGAACCACCAGCATATCCGCCCCGGCCCTGGCGAAATCGGCGAGATAGCGTTCGGGCTCTTCGATCATGAGGTGGACGTCGAAAAAAAGGCCGCTCGCCTGCCGCAGACGCCGGATGACCGGAGGACCAAAGGTGATATTGGGCACAAAGCGTCCGTCCATCACATCCCAATGCGCCCAGGCCACGCCGGCTTCCTCAAGGGCGGCAAGTTCCTGCTCCAGCCTGCCTAAATCGGCGGATAACAGGGAAGGAGAGAGGATCATGAAAGGTCACCTCGGTCGGTAACAATATTTTCCAGGGGTCGTAAAGGGCCTGCCGGGCCGCGCAACAGGGCGGCGGCTTCTTCCAGTTCGGCCAGAATGCCTTTGAGCGCCAGGCGGTTGCCGTCTTTGTCCTTTACTCCCGCTTGCGTCGGCCGTTCCCGGCTTTGCCCGGACGCGGCCCCGGCATTGATAAAATTACCGCCGTCGGCAACGGCGGTCCCGGCGGCCTGGCCGGTAAGAAAGGCCGCTCCGGTCACGGCGAAAAGCGACATAATGCCGGGGGTGTCGGCGGCGGTATCGGCGTCCGCCTCCGGAGCGTCCTCGCCGGAGCTTTTGTTGATGCCGGGAAAGGTCGTCAGGTTTTCAAGGCCGGGTAGGGAATGCTGTGCAATATCCGGCGCGGCGCCTTTGTCCGGCGGAGAATAATGGTCCGCGAAAAACTCACCGCCGGTGTGCCGTCCCCGCGCCGACGCCCTGGGCGACAGCAAGAGGGGGTGGAGAAGGGCCTCGTCCTCTTCGTACAGCTCTTTTTCGTCAGCGGCCCCGGCGTCCGTGTCTTCAGGGTCAGCCACTTCAGGGTCAGCCACTTCCGGGTCAGCCACTTCGGGGCCAACTTCTTCATGGTCAACCTCTTCGGGGTCCGCGTCTTTCCGGCCTTTCTGACAGGCGCCGGCAGCGCCGGAGGCCGGATTGCCTTCGGGAATGGCGATGTCGCGGACGAGGGCCTCCAGTTCGTCAGAGCCCTCCACCGCTCCGCGCGCGCCGAAGCAATAGGAGACGCCGCGCGATTTTTCCTCGGCGAGAATTTTTCGCGCCCCGCCGATGGTGAGGCCGCGCTCGTGCAGAAGATAGCGGATGCG
>JAIRTI010000070.1 GCA_031255035.1 Desulfovibrio sp. | reverse complement strand
TGACCACTGTGGGACTTTCCGCCAAAAACGCCATTTTGATCGTTGAATACGCCAAGGATATGGAAGCCTCGGGCAAAGAGGTGGTGGAAGCGGTGATGGAGGCGATCAGACTGCGGCTGCGCCCGATTATCATGACCTCCATGGCCTTTGTGCTCGGCGTGCTGCCCCTGGCGATCAGCTCCGGCGCGGGCTCGGGCAGCCAGAACTCCCTGGGCACGGGCGTCATGTGCGGCATGCTGGCAGCCACGGGCTGCGGCATCTTTTTCACGCCGATCTTTTATGTGGTCGTCCGCACAATTTTCAAGGAAAAAGCCCTTGAAGAAATGAGCGACATAGAGGATGACGGCGCGTCCTTTTCCGCGTAAAAGTCTTTTTCCACACCCGGCCGGAAGGCCGGCGGCTGGAGCATGGAACGGCCATGGAACGGGCCTGACTTCGCCTGGAGCAATGTTCCCCGGCGGCCGCGCCTCGCGCGTGTTGTCCGTATGGCGCTTGTCCGACAAAGGAGAACGACAGCATGGCATCATTTGTGATTCGCATTTTCCGTCAGGCCCTGTGCGCCCTGATTCCCCTGGTGATGCTTCTGGCCGGCTGCACCATGGCCCCGAAGTATGAACGTCCGGGGCTGCCCACGCCCAACGCCTATGACAAGGGAGCGGGACTTTTCGGCGGGCCTGCCCCTTTTATCGCCTGGCGCGGCTTTTTTACCGATCCCGGCACGCAGCGGCTTATTGAGACGGCTCTGACCAACAACCGGGACCTGCGCGCGGCCATGCTCAATGTTGAGAAAGTACGCGCCCAGTACCGGATTCAGCGCGCCGACATATTGCCCACGGCCGCCGCCATGGGCGAGTCAAGCAACCGGGGTCTGCCGGCCGGCATCTCAGGCCTGCCCAAGCGGGCTGTGGTGCGCCAGCATACGGTCAGCGTCGGGGCGACGAATTTTGAGCTTGATCTGTTCGGCCGCATCCGCAGCCTGACGGACGCCGCTCTCGAAACGTACTATTCCACCGAGGACGACGTAAAAACCGCGCAAATAACCCTTGTCGCCGAAGTGGCCGCCGTCTACCTGCAAATGATCGCCGACAAGGAACTTCTGGACATCACGGCGGCCACCTGTAAAAACCGCAAGGGGCAGTATGAACTGGTGCGCAACAAGTTCACCTCGGGGGTCGCTTCCCAGCTTGAGGTCAGCCAGGCCAAGAGCATCATGGAAGAAGCCCGCTCCAACGTGGCCCGCTACGCCACCCGCGTCGGCCAGGACGAGAATTACCTCGCCCTGCTGATCGGCGCGCCCTTGCCCAAGGATCTGCCGGACGTGCGCAAGCTCTCGCGCATACGCATGCTGGCCGACATTCCGGAAGGGCTGCCCTCATCGCTTCTTGAGCGGCGGCCGGACATTCAGGCCTCTGAACACCGGCTCAAGGCGGCCTATGCCAACATCGGCGCGGCCAGAGCCAACTTTTTTCCGACCATCAACCTGACCGGCGGCTTCGGCGCCATCAGCGCCGACGCCTCGGAACTTTTTGAAGGGAGCACCGGCTTCTGGCAGTTCCTGCCGTCGGTCTCCCTGCCGATTTTCGATACCGGCCGCAACATCTCCCGCCTCGACGTCGCCGAGTCCGAGCGCAAGATGGCTGTGACCGAGTATGAAAAGACCATCCAGGAGGCCTTTCGCGAAGTGGCCGACTGCCTGGTGCAGCGCCAGTATATAGGCTCGCAGATGGACGCCGAACGGGAATTGCTCAAGTCCACCACCGAGTCCTACAATCTGGCGTCGGCGCGCTATGACGTCGGCGTGGACAGCTATCTGAACGTGCTGGACGCCCAGCGGTCACTTTACAGCGCTCAGCAGAGCTATATTTCCACGATGCTGCTGCGGGAAACGAATGCGCTTACCTTGTATAAAGCCCTTGGCGGCGGTTGGGACATCGCGCCCGGCCGGTGACGGAACATGATGGGCCGCGCTGTCGGGTGTGGCGTCTCCAAAGAGGGGCGGGCCGACGGCGAAACGAACCGTTTAACCGCGACAGAGAAAACGCTAAAGCGATCCGGGAATGAGTGCGAGCAAAGTCAGATATCCTGGAACGGGTTGCCTTGTCGAGTTCATGCAGGGCAACAGCCCGGTGCAGGCTTTGGTTCTCGAATCCCAGGGAGACCGGCTGCGGCTGTATGCCGTCAACAGGCGCGAGAGTAAAATCAGCGCGGCGCGTTTGCTGCCGTGGTCCGGCCCGTCCTACGGCGCCGACCTTTCCCGCCAGGCGATGGATGAGGCCCTTGAAGACAGAAGGGCTCTGCGGGCCTCCATCGCGGCGGAGATTTCGGCCCTTGAGGTCTGGGAGCTGACGCAGGGCGAGGTGCAGAAGGCTTCGGCCGAATGGCTTGCCGGGCTTGTCTGGAAAGCGCCGTCCGTTGATCAGGAGGCGGCCCTCGGTCATGCGCTGCTTGCGGCCAAGACCCATTTTCGCTTCAGCCCCCCCGATTTTGAAATTTTTCCCGAATCCGTGGTCGAGGCGCGCAAGGCCGAGGCGGAAACTCTCAGGATACGCGAGTCCTTCGCGGTCACCGGCGCCCGGTTCTTTCAGGCGCTTTGCGACATTGCCATGCGCAAGCGCGAGCCGCTCGGCGAACGGGAACTGCCCGACGAGGACCTGGCCGTCAAGCTCAAGGCCATGCTGACGGCCCGGCTGGCCGACCCTGACAAAGCAGAGGACGCCGCCTTGTGGAAGCTGCTGACCAAAGGGCTTCCGGATAGCCCCCATCTGGCTCTTATGCTGGCCTCGGCCTGGGGTCTGGTGCCGGAGCATCATAATTTTCTTCTGGATCGCATAGGTTTTGACCGGGGCGAGGATTGGGCGGACGCCTTTGCCGAAGAGCGCCGCCAACTGCGCGAGGCCGCGACCCTGACCCTGGCGGGGCTGCCCGATGACGCCACGCCCTACGTGAGCGTGGACCCGGCCTCGACCATGGACCGCGATGACGCCCTGTATGTCGAAGAGAACGCCGAAGGCTTTGGCGTCCGGCTGGCCCTGGCTTGTCCGGCCTTTGCCTGGCCGTTCGGCGGCGGTCTCGATAAAGCCGTTCTGCGGCGGTCCTCAAGCCTGTATCTGCCTGAAGGCGACGAACATATGCTGCCCGGAGACATCGGCCGGGAGATCTTCAGCCTCGACACGGGCAAGCGGCGTCCTTCGCTGGTGGTGGCCTTGACGGTGTCGGCCGACGGCGCCGTACTGGCCGTTGAGCCGCGCTTGGCTGCCGTCACTGTTGACGCCAATCTTACCCTGGAAGAGGCGGAAGCCCTGCTTGGGCAAAGCGGGCCCGATCCTTCGGCCGGTCGCCAGGCGGCGCGCGCCGCCATGCTCCGGCGCGGATTGGGGCTGGCCCGCGTGCTGCAAAACCGTCGCATAAGCGCGGGCGCGGTAATTATCGAACGGCCCGACCCGGAGATCCTCGTTGAACGCGCGGGCGAAGAAACGGTCGTGCGCATGGTGGACGGCCCGGAAGCGCCTCTGGCCCATCTGCTGGTGGGCGAACTGATGATTCTGTGCAACGGCGTCCTGGCCGAATGGAGCCGCGAGCGCGGAATTCCATTGCTTTTCCGCACTCAGGACGTGGCCTTGCCCAGGGAATTCGCCGGTATATGGACCGAGCCTCAGGATATTTCACGGGTGGTGCGCGCCCTGCCCCCGGCGTCATTGGAAAGCGCGGCCAGACGACATGCGGGACTGGGCCTTTCCGCCTACGCCACTTTTTCGTCGCCCATCCGCCGCTATGCCGATCTTGTGAACCAGGGCCAGTTGCTGAGGATGCTTGAGCACGGCGCGCCCGTTTTCACCCAGGACTCCCTGGAGGCGCTCCTGCCGCTGATTTCGGCGAGGGCCGACGCCGTCAACCAGGTGCAGCGCCAGAGGCCGCGCTATTGGAAACTCTTGTTTTTCCGTTCACGCGGCGATAGAATGTGGTGGGATGCGGTAATTGCCGATGAAAACGAAGCGTTCGCCACTATCGCCCTTCCCTGGGCGCAGCTTCTGGTACGGGGCAAGCGCCGCCGCTTCAGCGATAAAATTTATCCCGGCATGGCCGTTCAGGTGCGCCTGGGCAAGATCGACCCCTTGCTCGGAGAGATCCAGGTTTTGGAGACGCGTGACGCCTGAACTCCCTGGAAAACCAGAGGACGCCTCCGCGTCTTCCGCGCAAAACCGGGCGCCCGCGCCGCTTGTCGCGCCGGCGCGCACAGCGCCCCCGTACAGTAAGGAATGGATATGGGTTATTTTTTCAGCATTCTCTGCGTTTCCGTGGCCATGTATTTTTTGGGCTCGGTTCCCTTCGGGCTTCTGATAGCCAGGCGCTTCTGCGGCCTGGACCCCCGGCTCGACGGCAGCCACAACGTGGGCGCCACCAACGTCGCCCGGCTCTGCGGGTTCAAATGGGGGGTGCTGACCCTGGCCTGCGATGTGCTCAAGGCCTACGTCCCGGTCGCCTTTCTCGCGGCTTCCGGCAGCCCCGAACTCGCCTACCCGGCCGCGCTCTGCGTAATCTGCGGGCACATGTTCTCATTTTTCCTGAACTATAAAGGCGGCAAAGGCGTCGCCACCACGGTCGGGGTTTTCCTGGCGCTGTCGCCCTGGCATTTGGTCGTCGCGGGCATTGCCTGTCTTGCGGTCATCTGGCGCAGCGGCTACGTCTCGGCCGGCTCACTGGTGCTTGTCCTGACGCTGCCGTTGCTTTTTCTTTGCACCGGAAGCTTCGGAAAGATGCTGTTCGCCCTGGTTGTCGCCGCGCTTGTCGTTTACAAACACCGGGATAACATCCGCCGGCTTTTCCGGGGCGAGGAAAAAGCCTGGCTCAAAAAAGAATAAGGAACAGGCATGCCCTCATCCGCTTTTCCCGCATACAGGGGCGCGATGCGCTATCGTTGTCTTGGCTGCCGGAAGACCCACGGCATTGACGAACTGCTCTATACCTGTCCGGCCTGCGGCGAAGTGCTGCTGCTGGAGGACGGAAATTTTGACTCGCTCAAGAAGCGTCCGGGCCGGGAATGGCGCGACCTGTTCGACGCCAGGGCCACGGAGAAGTCCACGGCCCTGCGCGGCATTTTTCGCTTTTACGAGTTGACCGCGCCGGTTCTGGAAGAAGAGGACATCGTCTACCTCGGCGAGGGCGACACGCCGGTTATCGAAGCGTCGGCGGCCCTGCAAAAACTGGTGGGCCGGGCCTTTGCCTACAAAAACGACGGGCAGAATCCGAGCGCGTCCTTCAAAGACCGGGGCATGGCCTGCGCCTTCAGCTATCTGAAAGCCATGGTCCGCAGCCGGGGCTGGGATGAAGTGCTTACGGTCTGCGCCTCCACCGGGGACACCTCGGCGGCGGCGGCCCTCTATGCCGCATACGTGGGCGGGCCGATCAAGTCGGTGGTCCTGCTTCCCCAGGGCAAGGTCACGCCGCAGCAGTTGTCGCAGCCTCTGGGCAGCGGCGCCACCGTGCTTGAAGTGCCGGGGGTCTTCGACGACTGCATGAAAGTCGTGGAATTTCTGGCCGACCGCTACCGGGTGGCCCTGCTGAACTCAAAAAACAGTTGGCGGATTCTGGGCCAGGAAAGTTACGCCTTTGAGGTCGCCCAATGGCGCGACTGGGAAACGGAAAATCTCTGCCTGTTCGTGCCCATAGGAAACGCCGGCAATGTCACGGCCGTTCTGCGCGGCTTTTTGAAATTGCGCGCGCTGGGGATTATCACGGCGCTGCCCCGGATTTTCGGCGTGCAGTCGCACCACGCGGACCCGGTGTACCGTTACTATGCCGCCCCCTCCGGGACGCGCCGCTATGAGCCTGTCACGGTATCGCCGTCCGTGGCGCAGGCCGCCATGATCGGCAACCCGGTCTCCTTCCCCCGCGTCAGGGCTCTGGCGGAGGAATACACGGCCATCGCCGGCGAGAGGGCCTTCCAGGTCATACAGGTCACGGAGCAGGCCATCATGGACGGCATGCTCCTGGCCAACCGGCACGGACATATCGCCTGCACCCAGGGCGGCGAGTGTCTGGCCGGCCTCATGGCGGCGCGGGACTACGGCCTGATCGCGGAAGATGAATTCAGCGTCCTGGATTCCACGGCCCATGCCTTGAAATTCATGGATTTTCAGAATCTGTATTTCAGCGACGCCTTGCCTCCGGAATTCGGGGTGACGCCCGACCCGGCCCTGACGAACGCCCCGGAACTGCTGCTCTCGGCGGCGGAACGCGCCGGCATGACCGAAAGGGAGTTCGTTCTGCGCAGCGCCTCCGAAATGGCCCGCCGGCTGAACCTGGTGTCCAGGGCGGAGTGACTTTGAAATATAATGCCTCCGGCGGCGCGGAATCCCGATGATTTTGTACTGTTTATTGTACGCATAAACGCTGCCGAAAAATAAAGAAAGACGCGTATGGAAAAGACCGGTTTTCTCGCTCTTCTCAGGAAATATTGGTATCTGGCGCTGCCGGCGGCGGGTCTGCTGGGGGCGCTCAGCTATGTCCTCTACAGTTCGGACAAAGACACGACCCAACTGCTGCGCGAATACGGCTACTTTGTCATCCTTGTCTGGACCTTTCTGGAGGGGGAGACCATTGTCATCATCGCCGGCTGGCTTTCGCAGAGCGTGGACCTCAAACCGTGGCTCATCGCCCTGTGCGCGTTTTGCGGCAGTTTCGCCTCCGACCAGGTCATGTTCAGTCTGGGCAAATATAAAGGTGAGGATGTTCTCAAATATTTTCCGCGTGTTGCGAAAAATCTCGACCGGGCCGCCAAACTGTTTAAAAAATATGATACCGTGTTAATCCTGGGCTTTCGCTTTGTGTACGGGGTGCGCAACATCACCCCGATAATGCTGGGCATAAGCGGCGTGAGCCATAAAAAATTCTTTTTTCTGAATCTGATTGGCGCCGGGGTGTGGGCCGTGACCTTCACCTATGGCGGCTATTGCGTGGGCAAGGCTTTCATGGCCATCATGCATTATGTCGGCCATGGCATTTTCTACGTCCTGCTGGCCGGGGTCGCCGTGGTGGGGATCATCTGGTTCATCCGCTCCAGACACACGGTCAAACAAGCCAAAAGAATGGATCGGACAAGTCCGCAAAAAGAAGCCAAAACGAAAACTTAGCGCTTCCTGAGGATTGCTGGTCCGGGCGACATGGGACCAGCTGCTTGTTCGTGGAGTGTGGGCGACACCCGGGAAGCGCTATTCCATTTCAGCCAGAACCTCGTCGGGCAGGTCAAAATTGGCGTGCACCTGCTGCACATCGTCGTTGTCTTCCATGGCGTCCACCAGGCGGAGAATCTTGCGGCCGGTATCGGCGTCAATGGCGATGCTGTTCTGGGGCAGCATGGAGATTTCGGCGCTGTCGGCCTCAATGCCCGCGTTTTCGAAGGCCTGCCTCAGAGCGTCAAAATCACCCGGCGGGCTGTGAACTTCCCAGAAATCCCCTTCGTCCACGATGTCTTCGGCCCCGTTTTCCAGGCCTATTTCCATGAGGGCCTCTTCCTTGTACCGGGCCTTGTCAAAAATCAGCACGCCTTTCTTGGTGAACATCCAGTTCACCGAGCCGACCTCGCCCATGGCGCCGCCGTGCTTGGTAAAAACATGGCGCACTTCGGCCACTGTCCGGTTTTTATTGTCCGTGGCCACTTCCACCAGGATGGCAATGCCGCCGGGGCCATAGCCTTCGTAGGTCATTTCAAAGATATCGCCGCCGGCTTCCTCGCCGGTGCCCTTGCGAATGGCGGATTCGATTCTGTCCTTGGGCAGGCTGACGCTTTTGGCAAAAGCGATGGCCGAACGCAGGCGGGGGTTGAACGCGGGGTTGCCCCCGCCCCTGGCCGCGATGATGATTTCCTTGGCCGCACGGGTGAATTCCTTGCTGCGCTTGGCGTCCTGCCTTCCTTTTCTGTGCTGAATGTTTTTCCACTTACTGTGGCCCGCCATGTGAACTCCTTTCGTCTCTTCG
>JAIRTI010000058.1 GCA_031255035.1 Desulfovibrio sp. | reverse complement strand
GATGCCGTGAATGACGGTAAAATCAAGATTGTCGATCCTGAAAGCCGTTCACGGCGCTATGCCAAATATGTACCCTATTGGGGAGAGTGCAGTTGTGGCTGTGTTTTGGTTACTAACCGGCGTTTTGTCGATAGTTGGAAAAATATATTGTAAAAACAGCATATTCCAATTTGATCGCAAATCGAAACTCTCCTTTTGAGGTTATGCCGTGGCCCTGCACCCAGATTTTCCCGATTCCCCCTATGCCGTTCTTGACCCGTCAATCCGCTGGTTTCCGGCGGGTGAAGCCCTGCGTGATATAAGTATGGAAAAGCTTATGCCGCCCCTGGTGGCCGCGCTACGGCGCAATGTGAAAGAGTTTCGGGATTCCGGCTATGTCGGCGCGGCGGATACCAGCAAAAGACTGCTCAACTGGTGGTTCAAAGAGCTTCACCTTATGCCGCTGGCTGACGGCACGACGGCTGATTTTCAATATTTTTTCGCTCAGCGGGAAGCTCTGGAAACCATCGTTTATCTGTATGATGTCGTCGGGGCGCGGGATAAATACGACCTGATGCGTTTTGACAGTTCCGGATTTGTTTCGGCCAGCATGTTTGATGAAAGCTGGCTGCGGCTTGTCGTCAAAATGGCGACCGGTAGCGGCAAGACCAAGGTGATGAGCCTCGCTCTGGCCTGGAGTTATTTCCACAAAATGTATGAGCCGGATTCCGGCCTTGCCCGCAACTTTCTGGTCATCGCACCCAATATCATCGTTTTGGATCGTATCTATAAAGACTTTCAGGGGCTGCGAATCTTTTTCGACGACCCGGTTCTGCCGGATAACGGCTATAACGGACGCAACTGGCGCGATGATTTTCAGCTTACCCTGCATAAGCAGGATGAAGTGCGCATAGCGCACCCTACCGGAAATATATTTCTGACCAATATCCACCGCGTATATGCGGGCGAGGATATTCCGCCTTCCCCGGACGATGAAAACACCATGGATTACTTTCTTGGCAAGCGGCCCACCGGTGCCACTACGGATTCCAAAGTGGATTTAGGCATGATTGTCCGTGATATTGACGAGTTGATGGTTTTGAACGATGAAGCGCACCATATACATGATTCGTCGCTGGCCTGGTTCAAGTCCATTGAAGATATCCACAACCGGCTGCTGCAAAAAGGCGGTTCACTCAGTTTGCAGGTGGACGTGACCGCCACACCAAAGCACAACAATGGCGCTATTTTCGTGCAAACCATCGCGGATTATCCACTTGTTGAGGCCATTTACCAGAATGTCGTCAAACACCCGGTTCTGCCGGATGCTCCAAGCCGCGCCAAGCTGATGGAACGTCAAAACGTCAAGTATACGGAAAAGTATGCCGATTATATTGACCTTGGGGTTATCGAATGGCGCAAGGCATATGAAGAGCACCAGAAGCTCGGCAAAAAAGCTGTGCTGTTCGTTATGACGGATGATACGCGCAACTGCGATGACGTTGCGGAATATCTTGAAATCCACTACCCCGATTTGAATGGTGGCGTACTGGTCATTCACACCAAAAACAATGGGGAAATTTCCGAAGCGACCTTTGGCAAGGCCAAAGAAGAGTTGGAAAAATTACGCAAGCTGTCAAACGAGATTGATGATGACAGCAGTCCCTACAAAGCTATTGTTTCCGTATTGATGCTCAAGGAAGGATGGGATGTGCGTAACGTCACTACCATTGTTGGCCTGAGGGCCTATTCCGCCAAGAGTAATATTTTGCCGGAACAAACCTTGGGGCGCGGTTTGCGCAAAATGTATCGCGGCGGCATTGAGGAGTATGTCAGCGTTGTGGGAACGGACGCCTTTATGGAGTTTGTCGAGTCCATCCAGGCCGAAGGCGTTGAGCTTGAGCGCAAGGCCATGGGCGAAGGCGCAAAGCCCAAAACTCCGCTGGTTGTGGAGGTGGATACCGAAAACACCAAAAAAGACATTGACGCGCTGGATATAGAAATTCCGATCATGACGCCGCGAGTATACAGAGAGTATAAAAATATCACCGACCTGGATGTAGCGGCGCTGTCTCACAAAAAAGTCGAATACAAACAGTTCTCGGAAGAAGAGCAGCGGGAGATTGTCTTTAAAGACATCACCACGGGCGAGGTAACCCATACGACTATTCTGGATACGGCTGGCATTGCCGACTATCATAGCGTTCTCGGTTACTTTGCACAGACAATTATGAAAGAATTACGTTTGTTCAGCGGCTACGATGTTTTGTATGGCAAGGTGAAGCAGTTTGTCCGTGATGAGCTGTTTACGCAGGAAGTTGACCTTGAACACCCCAATACCATGCGCAACCTGTCTGATCTTGAAGCGACAAGAGCCATCGTTGAAACGCTGAAAAAAGCTGTGAATGATTTAACAGTCAAGGATAGAGGCGATGCTGAGATCAGGGATACCGTAAAGCTTCGCAAAACACGTCCATTCATGGTGAAGGAACAGGCCAGCCTGATACCGCAGAAGAGTATTTTCAACCGTGTTGTCGGCGACAGCCACTTTGAATTGCTTTTCGCCAGTTTTCTCGAAAAGTGCCCAGACGTCATCTCATACGCAAAAAACTATTTCGCTGTGAACTTCAAACTTGATTATGTCAACGCTGATGGTGATATATCAAATTATTATCCTGATTTCATAGTCAAGCTATCTGGTATTAAGGTCGTCATTGTTGAAACTAAAGGGCAAGAGGATATTGACGTACCGTTTAAAATGGAACGCCTGCGTCAATGGTGTGCAGATATCAATACCGTGCAATCTGACGTCACATTCGATTTCGCTTTTGTAGACCAGGAAAGGTATGAAAAATATCAGCCTAAAAATTTTCAGGATTTATTAAAAGGATTTACTGAGTATAAAAAATGATTGTGCTGTGAACCGCTTCCGTCATTCACCGTCTTTTCGCGCCGGGGCGGCTTTCGCCGGAGCCTTGCGTCATCCTGTCGAAGAGGGTTTTGAAGAGGCCTTTTTCACGGCATTCGTACAGGCGTCTGACCAGACGCCGGGCGAAGCGGGCGCGCAGCATGAAGGCGCACAGATGCGCGTATTCATAGGAGGGCAGGGTGATTATGCGCTCAAAGACCTTGTCGTCGGGGAAAAGCGCGCTGTGGTATTTCCAGTAATGGATGGAGGCGTGGGAAAACTGTTCCCAGGGCTTTCTGCCTGAAAAGTGCAGTATTTTTCCGGCGTAGTCGCTCAGGGGCAGGGCGGCGTGGTCTTTTTGCCAGATGCGGAAGTTGTAGGCTTCCGGCATGAAGAAAAAGGCGTCCGGGCGCTTGTTGAATACGATGTTCAGGGCTTCCTGGTCCGTGACCTTGCCGTCATATTCCTTGATGGCGTTGAAAAGCGTGGCGATGAAGTTCGGCATGTCCCGGCGCAGTTTATCCAGATTGAGCAGCAGCACGCCGGAATTGATATAGCGGGAGGCGTCAAGCCCCTGGCGCTTGACGAAATAGGGCACCCTTTCCTTGCCGAAACGCGTTGCGCCCATGAAGCAATCGCCGATGTCCTGTGATAGGACCTCGAACACGTCGCATTCGCAGACGATATCGCAATCCAGATACAGCACCCGTTCACAGGGCAGGATTTCCGGGAGCATGAGCCGGTAGAGAGAGCCCCGGTTGATAGCGCGCGGCATCTGCCGTTCGATGTCCTCCGGGACTTTTTGGGCGTTATGCAGTTGAACCTGTTTGCCGCGGCCGTCGGCCAGAGCGTTGAAACGTCTCGCCGCCTCGGGGTCGAGGGTGTCGTCATGCACCACATGCAGGCAGACGGGCGAGGCCGTGTTTGCGAAGACGGAGGCGGCCGTCACCAGGGCGCGCTTGTAGTAATCGCCGGAAAAGTCGGCAAAACAGAGGCAGACGTGAAGCATGGTCTCCTGTCAGTCCTCCAGGGCCCTGCCGCGCTTGACGTTTTCATCCTTGTACAGTTTGTAGGTGATGGAATCGATGAGCGCCTGCCAACTGGCCTCGATGATATTGAAGGAAACCCCCACCGTGACCCATTTGTTGGTCTGATCGGCGGATTCGATCAAGACCCGGACCAGAGAGCCCGTGCCCTTGTTCTGGTCGGCGCCGGTCAGCACCCGCACCTTGAAGTCCACAAGGCGCATTTCATTAAGTTGCGGGTAAAAGCCGTACAGGGCCTTGCGCAGGGCGTTGTCCAGGGCGTTGACCGGGCCTTGGCCGTAGGCCGCCGTGTGCTCCATCGCGCCCTCGACCTCAAGGTGGACCGTGGCTTCCGACAGGGGCACGCCTTCGGCCAGGCGCTTGGTTTCCAGCACCTGGAACTGGAGGAGCTTGAAAAAGTCGCGCACGCCGCGCCGGCCGAGCTTACGCAGGAGCAGCAGTTCCACCGAGGCTTCAGCCGCGGCATAGTCATAGCCCATGGCGGATTTTTCTTTCAGTTCGGCCAGCAGGCCCTTGACCACGGGCTCGTCCTTGTCCAGATGAAAGCCGAAGCGTCTGGCCATGGAAACGATGTTGCTGCGGCCCGCCAGTTCCGTGAGCAGGATGCGCTGTTCGTTGCCCACGCTGGCCGGGTCGATGTGCTCGTAGAGGGATGACTTGCGGTTGACGGCGCTGACGTGTACGCCTCCTTTGTGCGCGAAGGCCGAACGGCCGACAAAGGGCTGACGGCTGAAAGGCGCCATGTTGGCCACTTCCGCAACATAGTTGGACACGGCGCGCAGCATGCTGAGTCTGCCTTCGGGCAGACAGCGGTACGCGCCTTTGCTTTTCAACTCAAGCACCGGAATAAGGGCGATAAGGTCGGCGTTGCCCGTGCGTTCGCCAACGCCGTTGATGGTGCCCTGGACCATGGCGCATCCGGCTTCCACCCCGGCAAGCGCGGTGGCGATGGCCATGCCGCAGTCGTTGTGGGTGTGAATGCCCAGAACCGCGCCGGGCAGGGCCTTGCGCGCCTGTTTCACCGCCATGGCGACATCCTGGGGCAGGGCGCCGCCGTTGGTGTCGCACAGAACCAGCACATCGGCCCCGGCTTCATGGGCTTTGCCCAGGACGGCCAGGGCGTAGTCGGGCTTGTCGGCCATGCCGTCAAAAAAATGCTCGGCGTCGAAGAAGACCTCTTTTACGGACTGTTTCAGGAAGGCCACGGAATCGGCGGCCACCTCAAGGTAGCGCTCGCTCGTGACGCGAAGCGCCTCATGGACATGCACCTCCCAGCTTTTGCCCACGATGGCGGCGGCTTTGGCCTTGGAGGCGACAAGGGCCTTGAGATTCTTGTCGGTCCTGGCCGTGTTGCCGGGGTGGTGGGTCGAGCCGAAGGCGACCATGGTCGAGTTTTTCAGGTCGTAAGCGGCGATTTCCTGAAAAAAGCCCGTGTCTATGGGGCTTGCGCCCGGCCATCCTCCCTCGATGTAGTGCAGTCCGAACTCGTCAAGCTTGAGGGCGACTTTCAATTTGTCTTCAAGGGACAGGTTGACGTCTTCCGCCTGGTTGCCGTCCCGTAACGTCGTGTCGTAGAGGGTGATCTGTTTCATGCCTGTTCCAGGTAGGAGCTGTGTTCAAGCCCGAAGGCGTCGTGGAGCGTGCGCACGGCCAGTTCGGTATATTTTTCGTCAATAATACAGCTTATTTTGATTTCCGAGGTGCTGATCATGATGATGTTGATATTTTCCCGCTGCAACGAGGCAAAGGTTTTGGCGGCGACGCCGGCATGGTTGCGCATGCCCACGCCGATGGCCGACACCTTGGCCACGTTATCGTCGTAAAGCACCTCCAGGCCGCCGACTTTCTGTTTGGTCTCCTCCATGATGGACAGGGCGCGCCGCAGGTCTTTTCTGCTGACCGTGAAGTTCATGTCCGTCACGCCTTCGCGGCTCGGATTCTGGATGATCATGTCAACGGAGAGTTTGTTTTCGGCCAGAGGACCGAATATGGAAGCGGCCACGCCGGGCAGGTCCGGCACGGAACGAAGGGTGATACGGGCCTGGTCTTTGTCATAGGCGATGCCGGAAACCATGATATGTTCCATGCTCTCTTCCTCTTGGGTTACAAGGGTGCCGGGGGCGTCGGAAAAGGTGCTGCGCACCATCACCGGCACCTTGAATTTTTTGGCGAATTCGACTGAGCGTATTTCAAGCACCTTGGCGCCCATGCTCGCCATTTCCAGCATTTCGTCATAGGAGACGCGATCCAGCTTTCTGGCCTTTCCGCATATGTTGGGGTCGGTGGTGAACACCCCTTCGACATCGGTATAGATTTCACAGAGGTCGGCCTTGGCCGCAGCGGCAAGAGCCACGGCCGAGGTGTCGGAGCCGCCCCGGCCCAGGGTGGTGACGCGTCCGTCGTCCGTCACTCCCTGAAAGCCGGCCACTACCAGCACGTCGAATTCCTCCAGCAGGCATTGGATCGTATCGGTATTGATGTTTCGGATGCGCGCCTTGGAAAAGGTGGCGTCGGTAACGATGCCGAGCTGCTGCCCGTTACACGAGCGGGCCTTGATGCCGGCGTCCTTGAGCAGCATGGTGAACAGGGCGACGGAGACCTGTTCGCCGGTGGCGACCAGCGCGTCGCATTCCGCCGGGTCGGGCTCGTCGGACCATTCGGCGGCAAGAGCCAGCAGGCGGTTGGTTTCCCCGGCGCGCGCCGAGAGAACGACCAGCATCTTGGCGCCGCCGTCAAGGCCATTTTTGACCTTTCCCAGCACCTGGAGCATCCGTTCCTTGTCGGCGACCGAGGTGCCGCCGAATTTTTGAACGATGATGTGCATAGACTATCCTTGCTGAAGTGGATGAAGTGCGCGCAGCATGTCGAGGACGGCTTCGCCCTCCGGGCCCAGGGCCTCGAACTCGGCCGTCCGGCTTTCGTCCGCGCCCGGATGCAGCCGGCAGATCACGCCGTCGCCGGGCATGTCGCCGTCAGCCATGTTTTCCGGCCATTCAACCAGGGTGAGGCAGCCGCCGTCATCCATCGATTCCGTCAGGGCCTCGTTGGCGGCCCCGGCCGGGAGACGATAGAGATCAAAATGATGCACTGGCGGAGATGTATAATAGATATTGCAGATGGTAAAGCTGGGACTTGAGGTTTCGGCGTGTTCGCCGCCCGGCAGCGAGCGCGCCAGGGCGCTCGCCAGAGTCGTCTTTCCGGCCCCCGGCCGCCCGTACAAAAGCAGGACGCCGGGACGGCAGGAGGACAGGGCCGCGCCAAGGGCTTCCCCCATGGCGCGAGTGGCCTGCGTGTCGCGCAGCCTGTAGCTTACGGCGCGCACAGTTCTTTCCAGGCCAGGGGGACGGCGGAGGCGATTTCGCCGGCCAGATGCCCGCCCGGCGCCCGGTTTTCGAGCAGTTCCCCGGCCCTGGCGTGCAGATGGACGCCCAGGCAGGCGGCGTCAAAAGAGGCCATGCCGGACGCGGCCTTGGCGGCGATAACTCCGGCAAGCACGTCGCCGGAACCGCCCACGGCCAGAGCGGCCGTGGCTGTCGGGCACAAGACGACCGGTTTGCCGCGCCGGCCGACGAGCGTACCCGCGCCCTTGAGCGCGACAACCGCCCCGCACGCCTCGATCAGCGCGGCCAGGGCATCGGGACGCCGGTCCTGCACGCCCTTCGCGCTGCGGCCGTCCGTTCCCGCTCGTTGAGCGAAAAAACGCTCCGGCAGAAGCGCGGCCGCTTCGCCCGGATGGGGCGTGATGATGTCGGAGGGCGACAGGAGGCCGGATGGGTCTTCTTCACCTGCAGACGCATTGGGGCGCAGGGCGTACAGAGCGTCGGCGTCAACCACGCAGGGAGGGCGGGAGGGCCTTGCAAGCAGCGCCCTGACCATGGCCGCCGTGCCCGCGTCTCTGCCCAGGCCAGGACCAAGCGCCATGGCCTGCGGCCTGACGGCCTCCATCAGGGCCAGGACGGCCTCGACGTCGTCGGCCGTGAAAAACGGACCGCGCCCGATGGCGCGCGTCATGAACTCCGGCGGCGCGCCGCCCGCCTCATGGGCGGCGCCGCCCGGCAGGGCGAGGTGGACAAGGCCCGCTCCGGCCCGAAGAGCGCCCAGGGCCGCGAGGCGGGGAGCGCCGGTCATGCCGCGCGAGCCGCCAATGACAAGCACCCGG
>JAIRTI010000012.1 GCA_031255035.1 Desulfovibrio sp. | reverse complement strand
CCAGCTTGACGCCCGGCAACGCCGGGAATACCTTTCAGGTAACCCCTTCCTTCAGGGAGGGGGCAATCCACCCGGCTCCCATCCGTCGGGGCGGAGTCGTCCGGCGGACGGAGCCGGATGTGGATTGAAACAAACATAGATGACTCCGGTACGGCTTGTTCGTGTGTGTGTGTGTGTGTTGTGCCTCCGGCGGCCGGGGGGAAGGGAAAGGAAACTTTTGAAAAAGTGTCCCTTCCCTTCCCCCCGGACCCCCCATCCTTTTCCTGCAAAACTTTTCGCGGGCTGTTTTTTTTCGATCGGTTGCGCGGATGCTTGCGCCGCCTGTCCACTCCCGGCGGCGGATTGTTTTTTTACATACCGGCGGGATAACTGCCGAGCACGCGCACGCTGAGGCAATGGTCGGCCATGGCGTCCAGGACGCCGGTGTAGCGCTCGTCGTGGATGTCGCAGTCAAGGTCCGCGAAAAAAACATATTTCCAGGCTTCCCCCGGCATGGGGCGCGATTCCAGCTTGGCCATGTTGATGTCGCGCTCGGTCAGACATTGCAACACCCTGCCGAGGCTTCCCGGTTTGTCGGCCACGGCGAAAATCAGCGAGGTCTTGTCAGTGCCCGGCCTGTCAGCCGGCTCTTTGCCGATAAGCGCGAAGCGGGTGCGGTTGCCGGGGTTGTCCTCAATGCCCTGGGCCAGGATGTGCAAATCCAGGTCCGGGGCCAGATCCACATGGGCGATGGCCGCGGCGCCAGGCTCAAAAGCCGCGTGCCGGGCCGCGGCGGCCGTGCTTTCCATGGGCATGAGCCGGGCTCTGGGCAGGTGCTTCATGATCCAGGCCCCGCACTGGGCCAGCGGCTGCGGATGCGAACACAGCACCTTGACCGAAGCCAGGTCGCGCTCGCGGGAAAGCAGGCTGTGCCGCACCCGGAAAAAGGTCTCGGCCCGGATGAACAACTCGTGGCGCATGAACAGATCAAAACTCTGGCTGATGCTGCCCTGCTGGGAATTTTCAAGAGGCACGATGCCGATGTCGCACTCGTAGGCTTCAACCGCCTGAAACACGCCGTCAAGATCGGGCTGGGGATGGAAGCTGGCCAGACGCCCGAGGAGCGAGCGCGCCGCCAGATGCGAAAAGGTGCCTTCCGGTCCCAGAAAGGCCACGCGCTGCGGCCTTTGTAAATAGCGGGAGGACGAAAAAATCTCGCGGTAAATGGCCCGCAGATGACTGTCCGGCAGGGGTCCATGGTTGAGGTCTTCAAGTCGGCGCATCAGTTCGGCTTCCCGGCCCGGCCTGAAGACCTCGGCGGTCGCCGGCCCCGCGCGCTTGAGTCTACCCACGGCCTGACTCAACGAGGCCCGGCGGTTGAGCATGCCGACCAGGGCCGCGTCGATCTCGGCGATGCCCTGCCGCAGCTCGTCCAGCGACGGACCGGCGGCGGCGGCCCCGCTTTCCAATCCTCCGGCGGGGTCTGTCCGGCGGCCTTCCGGGGTCATGGCGTCGTCGTCCATGCTCAGCCCTCCTTGATGTCTTCGCTGATGCGCATGCCGAAATGTCTGCCCGCCTCATCCAGACGGCACAGCACCGCATCGCCTTCTTTCAGGTCCACCACGCTCACCGGCCTGCCCGCGGGCGTCACCAGGCGGATGGTCTCGGCGTTCTGCACGAACACGCCGCCGGAAGCCGGGCGATCCTGCGGCGCATTCTTGTCCCGCGCCTCGGCCTCGATCAGCAGCATGGGCCTCCTTTCCACCTTGACCCGGCCCACGGTGACGACATGGCTTTTGCCCTGGCTGTCCACAATCAGCGCCTCGGAACCGGCGGCCAGCTCTTCCAGATAGGCGGTGCGGTCGCCGGGCATGATCGCATAGGCGTGCACGCCGCCGGCGTTCACCCGGAAAGGCCGGGCCGCCACGTATTCGTTGTGCTCGCTCTCGGCGTTGATCAGAAAGGTGAAGGCCGCCGAATTGCCCACCAGCATGCCCTGGCCCGCGCGCATCAGGCTGGTGGTGTCCACGCATACCCGGTGCCCCATGCCGGCCTGGCTGATGCGGGTGATAACGGCCGCGCTCAACGCCACCGGGCCGGGCGAATACTTGCAGGCTTCGGCGATGGCCCTGATTTCGGGCAGGGCTTCCGGGGTGATCACCAGGCGCGTCACGCCGCGCTCCAGGACGCCCACCGCCAGTTCGGCCTCGGCCAGCCCCCCGACTTCCACGGCCAATTCCGAGGATTCCGCCAGCAGATTTTCCACCGGAATGATCTCCCAGCCGAGGGCCAGGACCACCAGCGCCGGCTTTTCGCCCTCAATCCGTCCGGCCAGCAGCGCCGCCGCGCGTTCTTCGTCGGCTTTGGACCGCAAAACGATGCGGCTGACGGCGCTTTCAGGCAGCACTACGCAGCGCGCCAGGCTTTTGGCCGAAGCCGCCATGGAGTCGGGCACGATCAGCGCGTCCACCCCGGACTCAAGGGCCAGGGTCACCTCTTCCTTGACGTAGGGCAGAGCCTTGAAAATAAGCTGTCGCATGTGGTCTCCTCATCGAAATTTCCTTTATGGTTTGAAACCTCTCCCTTCAGGGAGATGCCAGCTTGACGCCCGGCAACGCCGGGAATACCTTTCAGGTAACCCCTTCCTTCAGGGAGGGGGCAATCCA
>JAIRTI010000010.1 GCA_031255035.1 Desulfovibrio sp. | reverse complement strand
CAGGGAACACGGATGTCGAATCCATGTTGCAAGGGGCGTGCGAACTGGTGGAACGCCATGTCTGCTGTCTGGCGGATCGCGACATGCCGGAGTTGCCGACCATTGATCTTTCGCCCGGCACCCTTGGCGATCCGGTGCTGGAGGACCTTGCGCGGCGCTTTCGGAGCAACGGCATAGAGGTGCTGCTCAAGGACTTTTCCCTGGGCATGCCCGTGCCCACAGTGGCCGCGCTGGCCTACGACCCGGAGAATTTCCCCGAACGCTCCGAAATCGTTTTCACCGCCGGCACGGCCTCCGGCCCGGCCAAGGCCGCCATCCGCGCCCTGACAGAGGTGGCCCAGTTGGCCGGGGATTTCAACAACTCGGCCTGTTACGAGGCGTCTGGCCTGCCCAAGTATGACAATCTCGCCCAGACCGACTGGCTGCGGCGCGGGCCGCTTGCGCCCCTGGGCTCACTCCCTTCGGTCGAGGCCGACGACATGCTGGACGAACTCCAGGCCCTGGCAAGGGGTCTCGACGCTCTGGGCTTCCCCCTGCATGTCGTTTCCACGACCAATCCGGCTACCGGGGTGCCCACGCACTATAGTTTCGCCCCCGGACTCGCCTTTCGCGAGCGCGATAAAAACGCCAGCCTGGGACTGTTCGTGGGCCGGATGCTC
Organism: Desulfovibrio sp.; assembly: GCA_031255035.1. Lineage (GTDB taxonomy): Bacteria > Desulfobacterota > Desulfovibrionia > Desulfovibrionales > Desulfovibrionaceae > Frigididesulfovibrio. Next base: position 4,409 of record JAIRTI010000010.1, on the reverse strand, counting down.
GGTGAAGAGAGCAAGGGCCGCGCCCCGTCGCGCTCGCTTGAGATTCTGGCGGAACTGTGCCCCGGCGCGCACTTCATTCCGTTTTTCAGGGGCATGGCCGCCCTGCACGCCGGAGATACGCGGCAGGCGGCCCGTTTGTTCGAGGAATCGGAAGGCGCGCAGCCGGACGATGAAGCCAAGGCCATGGCCGCCTTTTATCACGGCTACGCCTTGAGTCTTGACGGCGGCTGGCAACAGGCCCGGCCCGCTCTTGAACGGGCCGCCCGGCTCTGCCCGGACATGAAGGGTTTCCGCAACCATCTGGGGGTCTGCCTGTTCAAGCTGGGACGCCATGCCGAGGCGGCCGAACAGTTTTCCTACATCATCGGCCGTCTTGACAAAGGGTCGGCCATAGATATCCAAAACCTGGGCCTGTGTCACAAGTTTATGGGCAACAACGAAGCGGCGCGCCACTTTCTGGCGGCGGCCCTGCGCCTTGATCCCGGCCTTGAGGCCGCGCGCAGGCACCTTAAGGAACTCGGCGCGGCCTGAGCCGCCGATCCTCTCCGCCCCCGGTCAGCCACAGTCGACTCCGGTCTCCCCTGGTCGCCCTATCCGCTCAATCGCAATACGAGCCATATCATGGAAATCTCCGGGCCAGTCCTCGCTTCAGGCAAGCTCCTCGTAATCTTCGGCCTGCTGGTGCTCATGATCCGGATGCGCGTGGCGCTATGGCTGACCATTCTCGCCGCCTGTCTGGTTATGGCCCTCATGACCGGCATCATGCCCGCGTCCTGGCCGGGCATCGTCTGGGGCGTGCTGACGGACCAAAGCTTTGTTGTCCTGTGCCTGATGATCTGGCTGATCATCTTCCTGTCCAGCGTGCAGGACGCGGCCGGCCAGAACCGCAAGCTGGTGCGGGGGCTTGAGCGCTATATTAAAAGCCCGCGCATCCGCCTCGTCCTGTTCCCGGCCCTGGTCGGGCTTCTGCCCATGCCCGGCGGGGCGCTTTTCTCCTGCCCGATGATCAAGGCCGCAGCCAGGGACATGGGCGTCAGCAACGAGAAAAAAACCCTCATCAACTACTGGTTCAGACATATATGGGAACTCGCCTGGCCGCTCTATCCGGGCTACGCCCTGACCTGCACGCTGCTGGACATCCCGATCACGTCCCTGTGGCGCTTTACCTTTCCCCTGGTGCTCATCGCCTTTGCCACGGGCTGGTTTTTTTTCATGCGCGACCTGGCCCGATCGCCTTTGCTCAGGCAGGGGGCCGGGCGCGATTCCGCCGGAGAGGACGGCCCGGGCGAAAGCCTCGGCGCGGCGCTTCTGCACGCCCTGCCTATTGGCGTGACCCTGATCGGAGCGGGAGTTTTCGGTTTCCTCTTCGACCGTTTTTTTCCGGAACTGCCGGGGCAGATAGCATTCAGCCTGTCTCTGGCTCTGGCCATAGGCGTGGCGTATTATCAGGGCAGGGCGGAGATGAAGACGCCGCTGTTGCGCCTGACCTTCTCGCGCAATGTGGGCCGGATTCTGCTGCTGCTCGCGGCCGTGTACCTTTTCAAGGAAGTGATCGCCCTGGGCGGACTGGTGCGCGAACTTGGCGATCTGGGCGCCGGCCCGTTCATGGTTTTGCCGGCCTGCTTTCTCATACCCTTCATCAGCGGCCTGCTGACGGGCATTCTCGTCGGGCTGGTGGGCGTGGCCCTGCCCATCATTCTGGGCCTGATCGACCATTCCGCCATGCAGGCCTATCTCGCGCCGCTGGCGGTGCTGACCCTGGTGACCGGCAACGGCGGGCAGCTCTTGTCGCCGGTGCACGTCTGCCTGGTGGTGACCTGCGAATTTTTCACCACGCCCCTGGCCGGCGCCTGGCGCGCCTTGCTTGTTCCCACGGCGGTCCTCATGGCCGGCGGCGCTTTGCTGGCCCTGGCGCTGGCTTTGCTGGGAGTCAGTTTTTAAGGAAGCGCCGATTTTCGTTTTGGCGTCGTTGCTGCGGCTTTTTTGAAGGGGGGCAGGACCGAAGAGTCCCACCCCCCATTCAAAAAAGCCGTGCGCCAAGCCAAAACGAAAACTCAGCGCTTCCTTAAATTAGTGTTTCTCTATCTCTCCACAATTCCTTGGCGAACAGGGCCAGCAGATCCCTGGCCCTTTGGCCGGCGGTGAGCTGTTTCGCGGCCTCCAGGTTATTGAGGCGCATGCGCTTTCGCAAAAGGGGATTGTTTCCGAGGCGCAGCAGCGCCGAGGCCAGGCTTGCCGGGTCCGGGCCGGTGGCGAACAAGGCGTTTTCGCCATCCGTCAGGGTCTGGCGCAGCGAGGCCATGGGCGTCGCCACCACGGGCACGCCAAAGCCCAGCGCCTCGAACATCTTGATCGGAGCGTAAAAATCCCGTTCCGTGCCGAGCGGTATGACATAGATGTCGCAATCAGCGAGAAAATCGCCCACCTTTTGCTGCTCCACCACGCCGGTAAAGGTCAGGCGTGAAGCCGTGGAACATTCGGCGGCAAGGCGGGCGATCGCCTCAACCCGGCTTTGCGGCCAGCCGCCGACAATGGTCAGGGAATAGTCTTCCGGCAGTCGGGCAAGTGCCCGGACCAGGTTTTCCACGCCCTTGCCCGGCTGTATGGACCCGACATAGGCGAGCCTGACGCCGCCCCGCTCCTCGGAAGGCTCGGACCGTGCCGGATCGCGGACGGCCCGGATGACTTTTTCATTATAACCCAGGGGAGAAACGGCGCTTGTCGCCGGTTCCGGCAGATAGCCTCCGGCGTCATCGCGCAGGGCCCGGCAGTTGAAGACCACCATGTCGGCTTCGGTAAAGGCGCGCCGTTCAAGGGCGTGCAGCCGCTCGGCCTCGCGCCCGTCTTTGAGGCGGGAAATGAGGTGGTGGGCCTCGAAGACGACGCGGAGATCGTGTTTGCCACGGGAAAAAGCGCGAAGTTCAAGGGCCATGACGGCCTCTTTGACGCTTGAGGCAAAACACAGGGCCGGGCCCGATTGCATGGCGAGCCAGAGTCTGGCCCGAAAGGCCGCGCCGTACAAGCCTTTTTGCCGGCAGGGGATGGTATCCAGCCGCAACGGGGCGGGCTGGCAGGCAAAGCCCAGCCGGGAGTAAAAGCCGTCCATGACGGCCTTGCCGCCGACAAGCGGCGTTCCCGGATAGTAATGTGTTTCGCAGCCGGCCTCGGCAAAATTGGCCGCAGTCATGCCCGTATGCAGGGCATGGGCCGACTGGTTGGGAAAAATCATTTTCTGGCAATAGAGGATTCGCATACGCAACCATGCCTGAAGAAGCGATCCGGAGCTTCGTCTTACGGCTGCTGGGCGTAATAGTTCATCAGGCAGCCGGCGAGGACGATATCGCGCTCGTCGCGGGTCATGCCCGGCAGGCCGAGGGTGAGCGGGATGCGCTCGCCCTCTCTGATCAGCGTCGCCGGCAGGGTCTCCAGGCCGGACATGAGGGCCTGCCGGATGGCGGGCAGCGCCAGCCTGTCGCCCGGCGCCAGACCGAAACCGGCGGCGTCTTGCAGAATGAAGGGCAGCATGCCCCAGTTCACAAGGTTGCCGCGATAGCGTTTGGTCGCGTACTCGGCCGCGATGTTGGCCCAGCCGCCAAGCACTTTCTGGCAGGAAGCCGCCTGTTCGCGCGCCGAGCCGTCGCCGGGCCTGAGCGCGAAGACAAAAGAGCCAATCCCGGTTCGCGCCTCCTGGCCTTCAAAGCCGCAAGCCCCGAGCAGCGCGTTCGCCTCTTCGGCCGTTGCCGCGCCAGCGGCACTGAAAGCTGGCGCGCACGCTGCCGCCGCCGACCGGGGGGTCGGGGCACGGCCGAGGGCCGTCCGGCGGGCCTCTTCCAGGGCCAGAGCGTTTTTCGCCCTGCCGACATAGGCCGGGTCCTTGCGGGACAGGGCGAATTCGGCCAGTTTCAACGGGTTTGAGCGGTAGGACGAGGTTTCGCCCGAGGGGATAAGCTCGTCCGTGGTCGTCACCGGATCATAGATGGCGGCGGCGGCGACCAGCAGCAGGTTTTCCGGCAGGGCCGGCATTTCGGGCCAGTCGGCGATGTTGGGGCCGAAGAGAAGCGGCGTCTCGGGCACGGCCTTGCCGAATCCCCGGTACACCCTGGTTGCGTACACGCCGCGATCGTAGGTGTAGGGCACGTCCGTTTCAGCCGGGGGTTCCGGCAGGTCGTCGGCCGCTGTCAGGCGTCCGCCATGCAGGGCCGTGGCCGCGATGGAACGGGCGTCCATAAGGGCCACGTAAGACATTTGTCCGTCAACGGGCTTTGACCCTTCCCTGTTGGGAAAGTTTCGGGTGGTGTGGCGGATGGAAAAAGCCATGTCCGCCGGCACGTCCCCGGCCCCGAAACAGGGGCCGCAAAAGGCGGTTTTGAGCACCGCGCCCGCGGCCATGAGCCGGGCCGCGACGCCCG